>JAZTXW010000113.1:0-12512 GCA_045636625.1 Oscillospiraceae bacterium | reverse complement strand
CCTTGAAATGGGAATGCATTGCCTCGGTTGTCCGATGTCCCGCGGCGAAAGCATTGAAGAAGCTTGCGAGGTCCACGGAGTTAAATGCGAAGAAATCGTAGAAAAAATCAATAAATATTTTGCAGAAAAAGAAAATTGATTAAAAAAACCGGCAGCCATGAAATTCACGGCTGCCTTAAGTTTTTATATAAAGCGAGGAATTTGTTTTGGAAAAACTTGATTTAAGGCTTGCCGCAGCGGCGGATTTTGTAAAAGAGGGAACCGTCGCCGCTGATGTCGGTACAGATCACGGATATCTTATCTGCTATCTTGTAAATGAAGGTATATGCAAGCGAGGTTTTGCAACCGATATAAATATTAAGCCTCTTGAAAGTGCAAGAACGCTTATTCGGGAAATGGAACTTGAAGAAGAAATCGAAACGGTTCTCACCGATGGGCTTGAAGGTCTTCCGGAGGACGAAATCGATGAAGTTCTAATTTGCGGAATGGGCGGAGAAACCATTATCGGAATTCTTGAAAAAGCAAAATGGGTAAAAAGTGAGAAAGTGCACCTTGTTCTTCAGCCTATGTCCAGAGCGGATATGCTTCGCCGCTGGCTTTGTGAAAACGGATGGAGCATTGACGCAGAAAAAGCAGTAGAGGTTGAAAAACATCTTTATACAGTAATCAGCGCTGAATATATTGGCGGAAGTGAAATTCCGGATGATCTTTACTGCCTTACCGGTGAACTTCTTGGACAGAACGATGAATTTGCGCTTAAATATGTCCGTTGGCAGGCAAATATCCAAAGAGGAATTGCCGCGGGACTTTTGCGCTCCGAAAAAGAAAAAGAACACGCACTTGTCCATATTCAACTTGCGGATATGATTGAAGAACAGGCGGACGAAACGGAGAATGATTTATGAGCAGAGTTATTGATTTTTATAAATTTATTGATACAATTGCTCCTTTTGATACCCAGGAAAGTTGGGATAATTCCGGTTTTCTTGTTGGTGACGGAGAAAAAGAAGTTAAAAAAGTTTTGCTTGCGCTTGATGCAACCGAAGACGTTATTAACGAAGCGTCCGAAAAAGGTGCAGATCTTATTATAACGCATCACCCGGTGATTTTCGGAGCACTTAAAGAATTCCATCCGAAAAACATAGCGTTTCTTGCCGCAGAGAAGGGAATAGCCATTATCAGTGCGCACACATGTCTTGATATAGCGGACGGAGGAGTAAACGATTGCCTTGCGGCTGCGCTTGAACTTGAGGATATTGTAAAAGTTGATGACGGTGAAGGCCTTTTGCGTATGGGTGAACTCAAAAAAGCTTTTTCATGCGAAGAATTCGTGAAATATGTTGCTGAGAAACTTGATGTGGGCGGAATAAAATATACCTCCACAGAAAAGATGATCAAAAAGGTTGCTGTTTGCGGTGGAAGCGGAGGAGATTTATATCCTTTTGCAATTTCTGCAGGGGCGGATGCTTTTGTCACAGCTAATATTAAACACAACCTTTGGATAGAAATGAGAAGGGAAGGTTTTTGTGTTCTCGATGCGGGACATTTTTGTACAGAGAACACAGTTATCAGACCCCTTGCAAAAAAACTTTCTGAAAAATTTGAAGATGCGGAGATAATCGTTTCTGAAGTTTCGGAAGATCCTGCAAAATATTGGGCAAAATAATCTTGAAAAAACGAGGTGAGCACGAATGGCACTTGACGGAATCACGCTGAGCATGCTCAAAAATGAAATAGCTGAAAAACTTATAGGGGCAAGAATAGATAAAATTCACCAGCCATCAAAAGAAGAACTTGTAATAGCGCTTCGCTGGAATGGCGGAAACGGAAAACTTTTGCTTTCTGCGTCCGCTTCCGCACCAAGAATACATTTTACCGAGAGTACAGTGGATAATCCGAAAAATCCGCCGATGTTTTGTATGCTTATGCGCAAACATCTTGCGGGAGCAAAGCTTGTTGCTATAGAACAGTTCGGACTTGAAAGAATGCTCCATCTTTCTTTTTCAACATATAATGAATTCGGTGATCCGGTTATTATAAAACTTGCGGTAGAAATTATGGGCCGACACAGCAATATTATGCTTATAGGTCCCGACGGAAGGATCATAGATGCAATAAAACGCGTTACCGCCGATATGTCATCTGTTCGTCAGGTAATGCCGGGAATGACATATAATTTTCCTCCCGCACAAAATAAGATGAATACCCTTGACCTTGATTATATGGGTCTTATTGAACGACTTAAAAACGGAAGGGATATTCCGCTTTCAAAGGCGCTTATGGAAAATCTTGACGGTGTTTCTCCGATCGTCTGCAGAGAAATATCCGATATCATTACCGGAGGATTTGATACCAAAGCACATGATTTGAGTAATGACGATTGCGAAAAGCTTGTAAATTGTCTTGAAAAGATTGTGGAAAACATAAAAAACGGAAATGCTGCGCCATATATTGTTGTTGAGGAAAACGGGCATCCGCTTGATTTTACTTTTATGAAAGTAAATCAGTATGGCGATGCTGCTGAAATCAGGGAATGCGGTTCTTTCAGCGAAATGCTTGATAAGTTCTATTCGGAACGTTCTGGCGCGGACAGAATGAAACAGCGTTCCAATGATCTTTTCAAATTTGTTGGTAATCTTGCAGACAGAATCTCCAGAAAACTTGATGTACAGCGTCAGGAGCTTGCCCGTTCCACCGAAAGAGACATCCTTCGCGTTAAGGGCGAACTTATCCACGCAAATCTCTGGATGCTTGAAAAGGGAATGACTTCGGTTGTTCTTGAAAACTATTACGATAATTGCAAACCTATCGAGGTAAAACTTGATCCGCGTCTTTCTCCAAACCAGAATGCTCAGCATTATTTCAGCGAATATCGAAAAGCGGATACTGCGGAAAGAATGCTTAAACAGTTCATTGAAAAAGGCGAAGCGGAACTTTTCTATATCGAATCTGTTTTTGATCTTCTTTCAAGAGCAAGAACAGATGATGAAGTCGTCGCAATCCGCGAAGAACTTGTTGCACAGGGTTATCTGAAAAATCATCGCAAAAATAACCAGAAACCGGTTAAACTTGCGCCTAAAGAATATATTTCCTCGGATGGTTTCAGAATCCTTTGCGGAAGAAACAATATTCAGAACGATAAACTTACTTTCAAGGAATCCAGAAAAAATGATATCTGGCTCCATACCCAAAAAATTCACGGCTCTCACACTGTAATTGTGACAGAGGGCAGGGAAGTTCCGGAAACCACGCTTCAGCAGGCTGCTGTTGTTGCGGCATATAATTCAAAAGGCAGAGAATCTTCGATTGTTCCGGTTGATTATACCGAAATTAGAAATGTTAAAAAGCCTTCCGGCGCGGCACCGGGTAAAGCGATTTATGAACATTACAGAACGGCTTATGTAAGACCGGCACAGTTCGAAAATCTTTTTGGCAATAAATAGATCCGAGTATGTAATGTTTAAATACTTTACATGCTTAAAAGCCTTTGATTATCAGCTTAATTGAGATTAAAAAAGAGCAAACCGGAAGGTTTGCTCTTTTTTTATTTATTTATTGAATGTCAGTTCATCATATCCTGTTTCGGGATCATCCTCAACGTCGATATAAATATCTGGAAGTTCCGCTATAATAAGTTCGCATGTGGTATTTATTATGCATCCTTCGCAAAGATGTCCGCCTATTGTTGACATATCTTCTTTTGAAAGAGCAATATGTAAATGGCACCTTTTTTTGCTTACTGTTCCATTAAGACTTACTATTTCGCAGTCTTCGCTGATTTCACGGATCGTTATACCGGAAGCATCGCGGATTTTTCCTTTTAAAATACATCCGACTCCGGAAGCAACAAAGCCAGCGTTTATATTTTTTTCAGTACAAATATTTTGGATAGATTTAAGAAGGTCCTCGCCTCGGTGAAGGCGCAGACAATGATATTTTGTATTACCGAAGGCGGAAATAATTTCACTTTTCATGTTATTTTTACCCTTTCGATTTGTTTTCGGAAAGCTGAATGAGGATTATGGAAATGAACATAAGCACACATCCGAATCCTTCACGAAGAGTCGGGATCTGATTAAGAATAATTGCACCGGCAAGTACTGCAAACACAGATTCAAAACTCATGAGCAAAGAAGCGACGCTCGGCTTTGTCCATTTTTGAGCAACAGTCTGAAGGGTATAGCCGGCGCCTCCTGAAAGAGCACCCGCATAAAGAATCGGAAGCCATGCTTTCATTATATTTTCAAAATCCGGTTTTTCAAAAATCAGCATAAAAATAACTGAAATTGCACCGCAAACAAGGAACTGAAGGCAGGAAAGTTTTACACAGTCAACTTTAGGAGCGAAATGTCCGATAGCAATTATATGTATTGCATAAGCGATGGCGCTTACAAGTACAATCAGGTCACCGTTGCTTACGGAAAAACTTTCGTTCATACAAAGCAGATAAAGACCTAAAACGGCGATTGCACAGCAAGGCCAGATCATTTTGGGGAGTTTTTGTTTCATCAAAAGGCCGAGAAAAGGTACAATAAGAATATAAAGAACCGAAATAAATCCGGCTTTGCCGACGGTTGTCTGAGAAATACCGATCTGCTGAATTGTGGAAGCGAAGAAGATTATTATTCCGCAGATTATTCCGCCTCGGATAAGTTCTTTTTGTTCGCTTTTTTCAGGCTTTTTATATGTACCGTTTTTCTTTTTTACGGAATCAAAAACAATGTTGGCAATGATAAGAACCAATCCACCGATGATGCATCTTATGCCGTTGAAAGTTATCGGTTCGACATATTCCATTCCAACACTTTGGGCAACGAATGCGCAGCCCCAGATAAGTGCAGTTAATATCAGAAAAAAGTTTCCAAGCAGAGCTTTGTTTCTCATAAAATACCTCATTAAAATAGAATGATTCAATTTTACATTATTCAAACCGAAAAGTGAAGAGAGAAATAAGAAAAAATATTGAAAAAAAAGGTCAGATAACATATAATTTACTTATTGAACGGAGGTGATTCGATGGAATATATTGTAGCAGCTGTTATGGGATATCTTTTTGGCTGCATGAACACAGCCTATTTTGTTGCCAAATTGAAGGGTGTTAATATAAAAAAAGTTGGAACAAACAATGCCGGAGCTTCCAATGTATTTATCTCTGTCGGAAAACTTTATGGTGTCATCGCAGGTGCGGGAGATATATTTAAATCTTTCGCGGCGTCAATGCTTGTTTATTTATTGTTTGACGGCAACTTTAATCTTGCCGTATTTTCCGGAGTGATGGCAGTAATCGGTCATATATTTCCTTTCTGGATGAAATTCAACGGGGGAAAAGGGCTTGCTTCGCTTATGGGAGTTATTCTTTTTATTGATTTTCAATTGTTTGCGTTTATGGGAATAATTCTTATCACAATAACCCTTTTAACAGATTATATATCTTTGGGAACATTGGCTGTTGCGACGCTTATGCCGATTTATACGATATTATTTAAACTTGATAAACTTTCCGAAAACTCTCTTTTTACAATTATTTTCGTTGTTCTTGCGGTTATTATATGGTACAAACACAAGGACAATATTATCAGAATTAAGAACGGAACGGAAATCGGATTTTTAAGAAAAAATAAAAAGAAAAAAGAGCCGTAAGGCTCTTTTTATTTATAGATTTTTGCGGTGCAGCGCAAGCGACCCTTTTTTGTTTCAAGTTTTATTCCGCAATATATAAACTTTCCGTGACCCCTGACCGATATTATATCTCCGTCTTTCGGAGTGTATGAGGCGCTGAGCATCGGGATACCGCCAACAAGAACTTTTTCATGCTCACACAATCCTTTGCTTTCGCTTCGCGAGAGTTTGTATATCGAGGAAATTACTGAATCAAGCCTTTCCGAGGCTACTACAAATTCACTTTCAGTTGGTTTAGGAAGGGCATCTTCGGGAATGTTTTCGATTTTTGAGCACCGCACGTTAGTGTGTTTTATCTCAATAAGATTTTCACAGATGAAATCGGAAATACTGTCAAGACACGGAGCATAGGCAACGTTTTCTTTGACTATTAAATCACCTAAAGTGCTTCTTCGGATTCCGAGAGACATTATTGAACCAAGAAAATCACGATGGGCAAGATCCCCGGAAAATTTCATTGAGCACGGTTCGATTTTTATAAAAGAAATTGGGGCGAAATCAATATATCCGCAAAGTTCTTCGCTTCCGAAAACAGCAACAGCTTTTTCAGCGCAGGAATATCCGCCGTCAAAATGATAAGGAATTCCTTTTACACAGGATTTAAGCATGGCCTGTTCCGCAGGAGAAAGAAATTCGGTAAAAGTATATATATTCTGAGAATATGCGCGTTCAGCAAGTTCTGAAAAACGTTTTTTCAGAAGATTTTCTTCATCCAGCATACAATCACCGCCTTTTCCGTGATATAATAAATTCTAACATAAATGACAGATTCAGTCAATTAAGGAGAAAAAGATGGAATATAAACTTATCCAAAGCAAAAGAAAAACAATCGAACTTTCAATAGATGATGATTTTCATCCGCTTGTAAAAGCTCCTTTAAAAATGAGCACCGAGGATATTGATCTTTTTGTATCAAAGCATGAAAAATGGATAGAAAAGCATCGGAAGCTTAAGATGGAAAGAGCTGAAAAATATTCTTTTTCTCCGGAAGATGAATCGGTGCTCAAAGCAAAAGCACTGGAGTATCTTACAGAAAGAACCGAGCATTTTGCGCAAATAATGGGTGTAAAACCAACAGGAATCAAAATCACTTCAGCCAAAAAACGTTTTGGAAGCTGTAACGGAAAAAATTCGATATGCTATTCTTTTATGCTTATGCAATATCCGGTGGAAGCGATAGATTATGTTGTCGTGCATGAACTTGCTCACATCGTGCACAAAAACCACGGAGCTGAATTTTACAGGCTTATAGAAAAATATCTTCCGGATTACAAAAACAGAGAAAAGCTTCTTAAAAAGAGCTAAAATTTACAAAAAATTCATAAAATCCCTTTATATTATTGACAAATAATTTTTATATGATATATTTATAATGTTATTTTTGCATCTGTTGTTTGGCAGAGAACCTTCGGTCAGAAGGAGGTGGAACTGTCGCAGCAAAACCGTTATGGAAAAGCCGCGATAGAAAACATAAACGAATTAGTTGGACCGAATTTTCTTTGCCATATGAAACACTGCTTTCAAGCGGGAGCCTTCTAAAACCGGGCACAGCGGTAGATAACCTATGCGCGGCAACGTTTAGAATAAAACACTCTTTTGCGGGGTCGGTTCCAAGAGGAAAGCGGTGGGTCGACAGGTTTTTAACACGTATTTTAAAATCTTTCATTGAAATACGGCCATGCTGTAAAAAGCAGTATGAAAAATGGGTGAGGCTGCGGCCGATGATCCTGTTTTTACCTTGCGTGACTTGAATCCGCAAAAGGGGGATGCAGAATGGAAAATGATACCATTATAAGACTTAAGGATATCGTTGTTGAATTTGACGGGGAAAGTGTTCTTCGCCATATAGATCTTGATATCCGCAACCACGAATTCGTCACACTTCTGGGACCTTCCGGCTGTGGTAAAACAACCACTTTGCGTATAATCGGAGGCTTTGTAAATCCCAAAAGCGGGGACGTTTTTTTTGATGGAAAAAGAATAAACGACCTTCCGCCTTATAAAAGGGAAGTTAACACCGTATTCCAGAAATACGCTCTTTTTCCGAACCTTAACGTTTATGAAAACATTGCTTTCGGTTTAAGGCTCAAAAAAGTTCCGGATGAAGAAATAAGAGAAAGAGTTTTTGAAATGCTTGATCTTGTTAATATGCGCGGTTACGAACGCCGCGATGTAAACCTTCTTTCCGGCGGACAGCAGCAGCGTGTTGCTATTGCAAGAGCCCTTATCAACAAACCGCAGGTACTTCTTCTTGATGAACCTCTCGGTGCTCTTGACCTTAAACTCCGCAAGGAAATGCAGATCGAACTTAAAAAAATCCAGCGCGAAACAAAGATTACTTTTATCTATGTAACCCATGACCAGGAAGAAGCTCTTACAATGAGCGATACCGTTATTGTTATGCGTGCAGGTGAAATTCAGCAGATCGGTACTCCTATCGATATTTATAACGAACCCGTAAACGCTTTCGTTGCCGATTTTATCGGTGAATCCAATATTATTGACGGCGTTATGAAGAAAGACTATCTCGTTAATTTTGCGGGAAAAGATTTTGATTGCGTTGACTTCGGTTTTGATGAAAACGAAAACGTTGATGTTGTGATCCGTCCCGAGGATATCAAAATTTCCTCTCCGGAAAAAGGACAGATCACCGGCAAAGTCGAAAGCATTATTTTTAAAGGTGTGCACTATGAAATCGTTGTTTCTTCCGAAGGTTTTGATTGGAAAATCCATTCAACTCTTTATGAAGAACCGGGCAGGGAGGTTGGACTTTCCGTAATTCCGGACGATATTCATATCATGCATAAAATGGCGGAGGCAGAAAAATGATAAAATCACGTTATCCTGCTTTTCCGTATATCGTTTTCATGGCGATATTCATTGTTGTACCGCTTATAATGGTGGCTTATTTTGCGTTCACAACAAACAGTGGAGAATTTACAATACAAAATATAATCCGTGTAGGCGATTATATCCCTGTAATCATCAAATCTCTTTTCCTCGCGTTTGTTGCAACTTTGATTTGTCTTGTTCTCGGATATCCTTTTGCATATATTATGGCAAACAGAACAAGCAATATAAGTAGAACCATGTTCTTGCTCATCATGCTTCCGATGTGGATGAACTTCCTTCTCAGAACATATTCATGGATGACTATTCTTGAAAACAACGGACTTCTTAACCGTTTTCTTGGAATTTTCGGAATAGGACCTTTTGAGATGATAAATACTCAGGGAGCAGTCGTTCTCGGAATGGTATATGACTATCTTCCGTTTATGATAGTTCCGCTTTATACCGTTATGATGAAGATGGATAAATCCCTTATTCATGCGGCGGAAGATCTTGGAGCGAATCCTTTTCAGGTTTTTCTTCATGTAATTCTTCAGCAAAGCCTTCCGGGAATAAGCACCGGAATCACAATGGTATTTATTCCGTCTGTAAGTACCTTTATCATTTCCAAAATGCTTGGCGGCGGTTCTGAACTCATGATCGGTGACCTTATCGAAATGCAGTTCAGCAGCAACAGCTATAACCCGAACCTCGGTTCCGCAATTTCTTTCGTGCTCATGATTATAATTCTTATTTGCATGAGCATTATGAATCAGTTCGATTCCGATAAAGTGGAAAAGGAGGGAAGAATGGTAGTATGAAACTCCTTTCCAAATTTTATGTGGGCATAATATTTGCCTTCCTTTATCTTCCCATTGCGGTACTTATTGTTTTTTCGTTCAATGACGCAAAAAGCCGTACTGTATTTACCGATTTTACTTTCAAATGGTACGAAAAGCTTTTTACAAATGATATCATTCTTACAGCTTTCAGAAACACGCTTATTGTTGCGCTTGTTGCAGGTATATGTGCCGTAATTCTCGGAACATTTGCTGCAATCGGAATCAACGCAATGAGCAAAAAGTTCCAGTCGCTTTTATTGAACATCACCTATATTCCGATGATGAACCCGGATATCATTATTGGTGTTTCACTGATGCTTCTTTTTGTATTTATCAGACTTGAGCTTGGATTCACTTCGCTTATTCTTGCTCATATCACGTTCAATGTTCCGATTGTAATATTCAACGTACTTCCTAAACTGCGTCAGCTTGATAAAAACGTTTATAACGCAGCCCTTGACCTAGGATGCAATCCGATGCAGGCTTTCAAAAAGGTCGTTCTTCCCGAAATCATGCCCGGAATCCTGGCAGGTTTTCTTCTTTCAATCACTTATTCTTTCGATGACTTTGCGGTAAGCTTCTTTACCGGTTCTGCGGATTCACAGACTCTTTCCGTTGTAATTTATTCGATGGTAAGAATGAAAGTCAGCCCGGAAATCAATGCGCTTTCCACTATTATGTTTGTTGTTGTTCTGTTTATATTGCTTATTGTCAATATAAATGGGGCAAGACAGGATAAAAAGAACGCAGAGCGCAATATGGCAAAGGAGGAAGGATAAATGAAAAAATTTGTCGCACTTTCTTTGGCATTGTTAATGGCGGTCCTTTCAGCGGTTTCCGCTTTCGGATATTACAGTGAAGCGGAAGGATATACAACTGAAGTCGAGGATTACGATTATTACCAGAAATTTCAGGGACAGGGAATAGAAATCGATGTCTGCAACTGGGGAGAATATGTTGCAAACGATTCGGTCAACTTCCTTGACGTTAATGAAGATTTTGAAAAGCTTACCGGAATCAAGGTAAACTATACTCTTTTTGCTTCCAACGAAGAACTTTATACAAAACTTAAAAGCGGCGGAGCAAGTTATGACCTTATCGTTCCTTCCGATTATATGATCGGAAAAATGATAGGGGAAGGAATGCTTCAGAAGCTTGATTTCAATAATATTCCGAACTACAGATACATCGACGAAAAATATAAATATACAAACTTCGACCCGAATAACGAATATTCCGTTCCGATGTATTGGGGTGTTGTAGGTATTATTTATAACACAACAATGGTCGATGAAGAAGATCTTACCGGTTGGAATATCCTTTGGAACGAAAAATATGCAGATAATATGCTCATGTTCTCAAACTCCCGTGATGCATTTGCTCTTTCACTTCTTGATCTCGGCTATGATTTCAATACAACCGATAAAGCTGAAATTGAAGAAGCTGCGGGACACCTCCGTGCCCAGAAACCTCTTGTTCAGGCTTATGTTATGGATGAAATCTATGACAAAATGGAGGGCGGGGAAGCGGCGATCGCTCCTTATTATAATGGCGATGCGGTTTTGATGATGGACGTAAATGAAGATCTTGACTTTTTCCTTCCGGATAATACAAGTATTTTTATTGACTCGTTCTGCATTCCTTATGGCGCAAAAAATAAGGAAGCAGCGGAAATGTACATAAACTATATGTGCGAATCCACCATTGCGGCCGCAAACAGTTATTATGTGGGATATTCAACCCCACATACAGGTGCGATGGAACTTCTTGATGAAGAGCTTGTGGAAAATGAAATAGCATATCCGGATGAAGAATTTATTGCTTCGCTTGATGCGCTTCTTACTCTTCCGACAGAAACAACCCAGATTACTGACAGACTTTGGACAGATATTATGGCAACCGGAAGCAGTTCGGTTGTTTTTCAGGCGATATTCCTTATTTTAGCGGTTGCGGTTTATATTGTTGCAAAAATTATGAATGCACGCATAAAGAAAAAACGAATGAGTTATTATTGAGTTACTGATCCCTCGCATTAATTTGCGGGGGATTTTGTTTATTGTGTGTATTAATAAATACAATTTTAATGTCAATAATTTCAGAAAGTAAAAAGCATATGTAAAGCTTATAAACTTAACAGATTGCAAATAATTAAATTATGCAATAAATTACATTTACAAATGCATATTTTGTAGAAAAATTCAACTTTTTTCATTGACATTTCCCTTGACAACGTTTATAATAATATGGATGTTATACACCATAAATTAAATTGGGTAAATTGTATGACATAAAAAAATTAAGGAGGAAATTCAAATGAAGAAATTTCTCGCACTTCTTCTTGCCGCAGTTATGATGCTCTCTCTTGCAGCATGCGGCAGCACTGAGCCTGTTGAAACCCCTGAAGATCCTACTTCCGAAGTAGAACCCGAAGTAGTATCCAGACCTAACAGACTTATCTATGGTTCCACCACTGAAATCTCCGGCGATATCGGCCCTGGAGCATGGTGGACCAACAACGCAACCGATAAGATGATCCGTGACCTTATCAATGACTATTCTCCGATCACCTATAACCAGGGCGGCGAACTCATTGTTAACCCCACCATCTCCGGCGGCGTAGAATCCGTTCTTAACGAAGACGGAACCAAAACCTTCACTGTAAAAATCAATGAAGGTCTCGTATTCAGCAATGGTGAGCCCATCACTGCAGCTAACTATGTAGCATATGCTCTTATCGGCTATTCTGCAGCAGCAGCTGAAGCAGGCGCAAAACTTACTGCTGATATGGTAGTTGGCGCAACTGAATATCAGAACGGTGAAGCTGATGCTCTCGCTGGTGTACATCTTGTTGATGAATACACCTACTCCATCACCATCTCCTCTGATTATGTTCCTTATTTCTATGAACTCAGCTACGCTTCCCTTACTCCTCTCTACATCCCGATGTATGCTTCTGCTCCTCTTACCGTAGTAGAAACTGAAAACGGTGCTAAATTCGAAGGCGGCGAACTCGTTGCTGCTGAAATCGATGCTGCACGTTGGATGTATGCAGATGCAGTTTCCGCTGGTCCTTACGTTCTCAAATCCGTAGATACCGGTGCTCTTGAAGCTGTTCTCGAAATCAACCCCAACTATGCTGGTAACTTCGAAGGCGTTAAACCC
>JAZTXW010000112.1:0-1756 GCA_045636625.1 Oscillospiraceae bacterium | reverse complement strand
ATCAATTTTTACGCCGTTCTTGTAAAAGCTTTTTTTATATTGTATAATTGTATGCAGATACAAACTTTTATATGGAGGTAAAAATGAAGGCTGCATTTTATACCCTTGGCTGCAAGGTCAATCAATATGAAACACAGATCATGGAGCAGGCTTTTTCCAAAGCCGGTTTTGAAATAGTGGACCCCGAAAGCCCCGCGGACGTTTATGTTATAAACTCCTGCACCGTTACCGGAACCGGCGATAAAAAATCCCGCCAGATGGTGCGCCATTTCCGCCGCAAAAACCCGAATGCCGTAATTGCCCTTACCGGTTGTTACCCCCAGGCATTTCCGAACGACGCTTCCCTTCTTCTTGAAGCCGACGTTATAACCGGTTCTGCGGACAGAAGCCAGGTTCTTCCCGCGGTTTTCGATGCTCTTGACGGAAAGCGCGTGATCCATATAACCCCCCATGAAAAATTCGAGGAATTTGAACCCATGCAGGCAAGCGGAATGCTTGACCGCACCAGAGCTTTTGTGAAAATTCAGGACGGCTGTGACAACCGCTGTTCCTACTGCATCATCCCGAAAGCAAGGGGTCACGTCCGTTCAAAACCTTTAAAAGATATTGAACGCGAACTCGAAAGCCTTCTTGGTCACGGTTACAACGAAGTTGTTCTTGCGGGAATCAACCTTCCCTTCTACGGAAGAGATCTTGGTCTTTCGCTTATCAACGCCGTTGAACTTTCCTGCGAGATCATGCCGAGGGTTCGTCTCAGCTCCCTTGAGCCGGAACTTCTTTCCCGCGATGACGTTGAGCGCCTTGCGAATCTTCCGAATTTCTGTCCCCAGTTCCATCTTTCTCTCCAGAGCGGCTGTGACAGAACTCTGAACCGCATGAGAAGAAGATACAACACCGATATGTACCGCGAAGTTGTTAAAAACATCCGCGAATTCTTCCCCAACGGCGGACTCACCACCGACGTGATTGTCGGTTTTCCCGGCGAAACCGATGAGGATTTTGAGGAAAGCTGCCGCTTCATTGAGGAAATGGGCTTTGCGAAAGTTCACGTTTTCCCCTATTCCAGAAGAACCGGAACCGACGCCGCCGATATGCCCGACCAGATCCCCAACGCGGTAAAAACCGAAAGAGCCGCAAAAATGGCGGAAAGAGCAGAAGCAGTCCGCCGGAAGTTCCTTGAACAGCAGGTTGGACTTACCGAATCCGTTCTTATCGAATCCGAAATCAAGGACGGCATGATGCAGGGTTACACCATGAATTACACCCCCGTTGTAATTCCCGCGGTAAAATCCCTTCTTTGCACCGTTCAGGAAGTTGTCATAACCGGCGTTTCCGGCGATGTTTGCACCGGAAGAATAAAAAATCCTCCCGTCGGATATGACCCTATGGGTATGTTTGAATAAAACAAAACGGCGTAAACCGCATGTTTACGCCGTTTTTTCAACCTTTAAAAATTTTTCAAAAAATTTTAAAAAAAGTGTTGACATTTCGACCATGTTCGTGTATAATAATCAACGTTGACCCCACAAGGTCATTGTGGCCCGGTAGTTCAGCTGGTTAGAACGCTAGCCTGTCACGCTAGAGGTCGAGGGTTCGAGCCCCTTCCGGGTCGCCATTTTGCTGATGTAGCTCAGTAGGCAGAGCACTTCCTTGGTAAGGAAGAGGTCATCAGTTCGAATCTGATTATCAGCTCCATCAAGCCGCTACATCAAGCGGCTTTTTGCTATAATGGAGCTTTTATATAGATGAACTTCGC
>JAZTXW010000111.1:0-11453 GCA_045636625.1 Oscillospiraceae bacterium | reverse complement strand
GGAGAAACCTTGCCTTATAAATGGGGGCGTAAAGGTTTCGACGGGGGTCTTGAAGCATGAATAGCGGGTAGATGCGCCCAGCCATCTATAAAATGGGTAAAAACAATAAACGCTAAATCTAACAGATTTGCTTTTGCTGCTTAATTAAGCAGCCGTTCTGCCGTTGAGTACCGCGGCTTCGGACAGGGCGTCGATTAGCGGTGAACGACAGGCGGGAGCTTTTTCCGTACCGCCGCCGTAACAGGAAAATACCGGAAAGGGCAGTTTGAATGCTGTCCGCCCGATTCGGGAATTTTAAACAACATTCTGCACCCGGAGAAGTTTGTGTGAATGGGCTTTCGGACAGGGGTTCGACTCCCCTCGCCTCCACCAAAGAGTTTCACGTCAAGTGAAAAATTACAGAATAAGCCACTTAGCGAAGCTTTGCTTGCTAGGTGGCTTATTTGTTTGTAATGCCTTGGATTGGCTTGGCAAAACAAGTTTTCGGTTTTTTGTAAAATGTCAAACGGCTAGGCTAGACTGGCTAAAACGGGTATTCGGATATTTTGAAAAAATGCAAATTTTTCCGCGTTTTCCTGTGGTGGAGGGTATGTGTTTTTGACAGGCTCCACCACAGGAAACCATTCCAAAAACGTATAAATGGCTTAAAATAGCCATTCTCCGGACAGGGGTTGGGAGCGGTTGGCTCCACCGCAGGAAAACAGGTCGGGGGAAATAAGAAAGAATTGAGTAAATAAAAAACGATAGCTACTAAATGGCTATCGTTTTTTTATTAAAATAATGAAATTTTCCGGATGCTGAAACCTTCTTGAAGAGTGGCACTGTATTGAACGTTGGTGTGACCAATGTTGTGATTTGCGGCACGTTTAAGAAGAAGTTCGACTGCTTTCATTCCCATTTCCTCGGAAGGCTGATCAAGAGTTGTAATACTGGTGCCGGTTTCAAGAAGCATCGGAACCCGATTAAGAGCAATCAGGCTCAAATCATCAGGGATTTTTTTACCGAGCTGCTGAAATCTTGCAACAAAACCGACGCATTGCTCACTGCTCAAAATGTAAAGAGCGGTAAAATCATATCCTTCGCGAACAAATTTGTTTGCAAAATTTGCGCCGTCAGCATACGTCATATCTTCATAAAATACGCTTTTTTCTGCTTGTGCGAAGGAAAGACCGGATTCAACAAGAGCGTTCATAAATCCGACTTTTTCATCGCGAGTGTTAGTGGATTCAGTTTTTGTGGTTAAAAGAGCTATGCGCTGATGCCCCATTTTCTGAAGATAGCGGACTGCTGTCTGTGCGGAATCAAAATGTGCCAACTGAACGGAGTCGTAATTTATTCCATCTATTTTACGGTTAAGCATAACTACCGGAATGGAAATTTCGCTGAGCATATTGCGGTATTCCGGAGTATCGAGAGCAGTTACAAAAATTATTCCGACGTATCCTTCGCGGCATGCCATCATTACATATTCTTTTTCAATATCAATATTTCCGTTGCTGTTGCAAAGAACCATTGTAAGACGTTCGCGGTTAAGAGCTTCTGCAACACCGGAAATAAGGGAAGCAAAAAGGGAATAAGTAAAATCTTTTACAACGACAAGAACATTATTGCGTTTATCTTCGGAAATTTCGTTTCCGTTGAGTTCAACGCCAAGTTCGTGCATTGCTTTATATACCTTATTTACAAGATGCGGTTTTACGATATCGGGATTGTTAAAAACCCTTGAAACTGTTGCACGGGAAACTCCTGCGTGTTCTGCTATTTCTTTCTGAGTAACTTGCATTGGGATGAATGCCTCTTTTGTAATGGATTTCAGTATATTGAAATTATAGCACACATTTTTGAAAAAATAAAGGGAAAATTTCAGAAATTTCAGGAAAAAGGTTTCTTACGTGAAAAAATTAGAAAATATATTTCGACAATTTACATATATTTAGTGAATAATTTTGTGCAATAATTACAAAGTTTGAAATTATTTCTGAAATTACTGAAATATTATTGAAATTATGGTTTCAGATATGTTATTTTATAAACAAGCAAAACAATTGATAGAAAATTTTATGAAAGGAAATGAAACAATGGAGTACATTAACGTACGAGGACTCGACAAACCCGTCCCGAAACTCATTTTCGGTACCGCATGGTTCTCTCTTGATGCTGAAGAAGAAGCACATAAAATGATGGACCTTTATGTAGAAAAAGGCGGCACCATGATCGATACCGGCCGTTATTACGGAAAAGGCAACGGTATTGCAAAATCTGAAGAAATTCTTGACCGTTGGCTCCGCAGCACTAAAGTAAAAAGAGAAGACATTATGATCTCTGATAAATGCTGCAACTGCCTTATCGACAGAAAAGGCCATCTTCATGAAGAATTTGTTCGTGTAAGCCCCACATTTATTCAGGAAGACCTTATGTACAGCCTTGACCGTGTAGGCGTTGATTATTTCGACCTTTATCTCATCCACAGAGATGACCCGCATGTACCGGTTGAAGCACTTATGGATAAAATGGAAGAACTCCGCATTGCTGGTTATTTTAAAGCATTCGGCGTTTCCAGCTGGCAGCCTTCCAGACTTAAAGAAGCTCTTGATTACTGCAAACGTATGAATTACCGCGGACCTTCCGTAAGCAGCCCTGAATACAGCCTTGTTCACGCACAGTATAACCGCTGGCCCGGAACCTGGTATGCAGACGATGAGTATGCACAGTGGCATAAAGAGAACAACGTTTCTCTCTTCGCATGGGCAGCACAGGGTGCCGGATTCTTTGTAGATCCGCTCCTTCCTGCATATGATCCTGAAACCGCACCTATGATGACCAAAGAATCCTTCCTTACCGAAGAAAACTTTGAACGTAGAAGAAGAGCTCTTGAACTTGCAAAAGTTCGCGGATGCAGCGGCACCAACATTGCTCTTGCATACGTTCTTTCTCAGGATCTTCCTCTTGCAGCACAGATCGGCCCGCAGAACCAGTGGGAACTTGAAGACTGCATCAGAGCAATGGAAGAAATCAAACTTTCTCAGGCAGAAATCGAATATCTCCAGCTTAAAAGAGAAACTTGGGAAGACTAATCCACAAAAATAGATACCCCCAACAAACAAAATAAGTGCCGCCATTAAAAGCGGCATTTATTTTGGTCAGCCCATGTTAATAAGATAACAAAAAACAGAAAGGAAATGAAAAGATGGAAAAGAAAAAATTTAAATTCCATTACGGATATATTATTCTTCTCGCAACCATCATTATGAACGTATATTACGCTTGCTCCTATAGCGTAATCAGCCAGTTTATGTCCCCTATTCTTGAAAAATTCCCGGAAATCAGCAGAACCCAGTTCTCTCTGGTTTTCTCCATCCATTCTCTCTCCAGTGCACTTTACCTTACTCAGTTTGGTAAAATCACTAAACTTCTTAAAAACGAAAACGTACCGATTCTTGGTGGTCTTGGACTTGCAGCAGGCTATTTCATTTATTCCACCGCAACCAACATCTATGTTTTCTATGCAGCAGCATTCCTCGTAGGACTTTGTGCAGCATTCTTCTCTTCCGCAATCACCATCACCCTTATCAACAGATGGTTTGCTAAAGGCCAGGCAACTCTTCTTGCAATTTCCATGACTGTCGGTGCTCTCGGCGGTACCGTTGGCAGCAAAATCGTAGGTTCCGCAATCGGCGAAATGGGCTATGATGCAACTCTTCGTTACATTGCAATCGGCATGGTAGCTATGGTTGCTGTTATCCGCCTTCTCCTTAGAAAAGACCCTGCAAAACTCGGAATCACTCCTTGCTTCGCAGAAGAAGCAGCAACAACTGCTGAACCCGGTGCTAAAAAAGAACTTCCCGGTATCACTTTCAAAGAAGCTCTTAAAACCTATAACCTTTATGCAATTCTTGGCGTATTCCTTCTTTTCGGTATGTGCTTCTACGCAACTTACCAGAATATGTCTGTTTATATGTCAGACCTTGGATTTGATGCAACCACTGTTGGTTCCATCTTCGGTATGATCTTCCTTATCAACGCAATCACTATGATCCCCGGCGGCGCAGTTGCTGACTGGCTTGGTTCCAGAATCACCATGATCACTCTTATCTGCGCATTCATTGCTTGCGTAGCAATTATGGCATTTACTACTCCTTCCGTTGGAATGATGTACCTTGTTTGCATCCTTATGGGTGTTGCATACCTCTTCCCGAAGGTTCTTTCCTGCGCAATGGTAACTTCTGCATTCGGTCCTAAAGATGCAGCTTCCTTCACCGGCTGGATCCAGTCCATGATTTGCATCGGTGCATTCATCGGCAGCCCTGCACTTAACCTTGTTTTCGATATGACCGGTTCTTACAGCGGAGCATTCATCGTAATGATCCCTGTAATGGTAGTTTGCGCAGTTCTCG
Organism: Oscillospiraceae bacterium; assembly: GCA_045636625.1. GTDB lineage: Bacteria > Bacillota > Clostridia > Oscillospirales > Ruminococcaceae > UMGS1668. Next base: position 7,059 of record JAZTXW010000111.1, on the reverse strand, counting down.
GCTTTACCGGAATCAAAAAAGTAAAAGGCTGGTAATATTATGCAAATCTTGGGTATAATCCTTGGTTTTGCCATACTGATATATGTCACCTATAAAAACTGGTCCGTATATCTAGCGAGCTTTCTCGCCTCTGTTGCAGTAATAGTTTGTGCGGGTCTTCCGCTTACCCAGACTATAGCCACTTCTTATATCGGTGGCATTGGCGCTATATTCACAAGTATTTTCGGAATGTTCCTTTTTGGTTCCGTAATGGCAAAAATATATGCGGTAAGTGGCGCTGCTTCTTCTATTGCAACAACCCTTTGCAATGCCTTTCTTAAAAATAACGGTTCCGAACAGAAAAAACAGATAATGGGAATTCTTGTTGTAATTTTTGCTTCTGCAATAATCTGCTATGGCGGTATTAACGCAGCAATCGTAATCATTACAATTTACCCCATTGCTCTTGCCGTTTTTGAAAAATGCAATATTCCCAAACGTTTTGCTCCTGGTGTAATTTTGGGTGGTAGCTGCACCTTCGCATTAAGCGGCCCCGGAGCACCTCAGCCTACCAACATGATTCCCAGTCAGATTCTTGAAACAAGTTCTTCTGCAGGACTTGTTCCCGGTATTGCTGGCATCATTGTTGAAGTGGTTATAATGGTAATTGTTCTTAATAAGATGATTACCAAAGCAAAGGCAAAAGGCGAAAATTTTGCTTATGGACCGAAAGACACTGTTTCTGTTGCAGACAAAAAAGTTCCGGGATTTTGGATCTCTCTTGTTCCGCTCCTTGTTCTTTTCGTATTGTTCAACATTTTCCAAGTCAATATAATTTTCTGTACCCTTATTTCTTCTGCACTTTCTCTTTTACTTTTCCACAAATTTATGGAAAAAGAGAAAATCAAAACATATGTTAACGAAGGTTTTGTTTCGGCACTTGTTCCGGTCGGAAGCATAGGTGCGGTTTTTGGATTTGCTTCATGTGTTCAGCAGGTTCCTGCATTCCAGAATATTGTTGATGCGATTCTTGGAATTGAAACTAACCCGATAATCCTTTGTGTTATTTCCGTAGCATTCCTCTGTGCGCTTACCGGCGGTTCCACAACCGGCCAGTCTATTGTTCTTCCGATAGTAAGGCCTATTCTTGAGGCCAAGGGGCTTACTGCGGATGTTATGCACAGAATTGCAGCTTTTTCTGCAACGACATTGGATTCTCTTCCGCACAGTGGAACGATACTTATGACTGTAACTTACTCGGATCTTAAAATGAAGGATGCTTATCCCGCAATTTTTGTCACAACCACACTTGCCACAATTACAGCCTCCGGAGTTGTTACCATTCTCCTTTGGTTGTTTCCATGGATGGCATAAAAAACAGATAATACCCTCTTTTCTAATCCACATATATTCAAAACCATGTCGCTGGTGATGAATAACAAAAGGCCTCCGCAAAATCCGCGGAGGTTTTTTGTTTGAAAAGATGGTGTTTTTATAAAAAGTTTTTGTTTTGTCAGGTTTTTGAAAGGAGGATTTTTGTTTTTATATGGAAAATATTTCTGAAGCAGTAATAAAACGTCTTCCTATATATTATCGTAATATCTGTTTTATGGAAGCAGAAGGATTTGAAAAAATAACTTCTCAAACGCTTGCAGAAAGGGCAGGAAACACTTCCACGCAGGTAAGGCAGGATTTTTATATGTGCGGCGGAATCGATAATTACAGTATTCTTTCACTGAAAAAACGTCTGTGTAAACTTCTTGGAATAGGTAACAAGTATAAAATGATTGTCATTGGAGCAGGAAACCTTGGGCGAGCAATTATAAGTTATAAAGATTTTGAAAACGAAGGATTCTTTATCGAAGCCGCGTTTGACAGCAATCTTACATACGAAGGAATGCAGATAAACGGTATTCCGATTATGAACGTTAAGCTTCTTGATAAATATCTTGAGGATAACGAGATTGATATATTGATAATCGCAACACCAGCGAAGGCTGCAGAAGAGATATTCAAAAAGGCTGTTGCGGGAAATGTTAAGGGAATCTGGAATTTTGCTCCGGTCGATCTGCGTCCTTGCGACGGAGTCCCAGTTCAGAACGTCCATTTAAATGACAGTCTTTTGACACTTTCTTTCAGAATCAACGAAAAAGAAAATTACTAATAAAATAAAAAAACAGTCTTCGTGGAATAACCGTGAAGGCTGTTTTTTATATGTGTATAAACTAAGGAAACTGAAATTAAGTCGATATAGCAATTATGAAAAAACTTGACAAAGATACGAATATGTGACATACTGACAATATAGTGACAAGTCAGTAAATGGAGGCGCAAAAATGGCACAGAAGACAATAAGAAACACTCCGCAAATGGGAAAGAAGATTAAACAAAGAAGAAATGATTTGGGTCTTACGATTGAGGAAGCTGCTTCTAAAGCCGGGGTTGGAATAAAAACCTGGTGCAGATACGAAGCGGGGGAAGCTATAAGGCAGGATAAACTTAAAGGTGTTTTCAAAGTGCTTAACTGGAAAGGGTTTCCGCATGAAGACGAGGAAGAAAAAGTTCAAATTGATTTGTCGGAATATAAAAATTCCACGGTATGGCCAAAAGATATTGCGGGAAAATTCGGTGATGCCGCCGCAGCTTCCTTTGTAATAGGAAGTGATATACTTCTTGACAAACTGAACGATGATATCAGCGAATTGGAGTCCTTGCCGAAAGGTTCCCATATTGGTGAATTAAGTGTATCGTGGATTAAAGAAATGCTTCCCGAACAGTTTTTGATGAGATATGATTATGATTTTATGTATTTGCTTCGCTCTGTAATAAAGCGTTTCAGAAGTTACGCAAAAGCCGGAACGGAAATAATAGCGCATAGCGTTCTTGAAGAAATTGCCTTATATCTTATTGCGGAAGAGTCTGAATTTCTGATGGAGGAAGAAGGACTTTGGGAATGCGATGAGGATCAGATTTACAGTTCTGCGACAGAATGGATTTTTGATTTTTTTGAGGATGAAGATATAATCACTTTTTTATATGATGATTTTTATTTGGAAAAAGATAATATGTTCCACTTCGACCATTGGAAAGATAAAGTGTTTTGGGTTGAGAGATAAAACCCGGAGGATAGTATCTTTGTTTTATGCAAAGATATAGAGATTTTCTGAAGATGTTAAAATATGTAAATACAGAATTAAATGATAAATACGGAGAAAACTGTGGAGATTTGCGTATTAGTTATGATGAAATGAGGTGAAAAAATGTTTGATGTGTTGTGGACGATTCTTTTAGGCATAATCGGAGGCATAATTTCCAGCGTAATTGTATCAAGAGTATTTATGATTCAAGGCGAATACCAACAACAAGTAAGATTTGTTGAAAGTATAATGCGAAAGCTTGGAATAATTTCAGGGTACTTGCTATCGTGTAGAGTAGTATTTGAATGTTCGTATGATGAGGATATTCGTTTTGAAAATGAAAAAAAGGAAAAAGGTTATATAGATGAAATGGAATATTATGCAGCGCATAAAGATAAGCGTTGGATTTCAGTAACCGACATCCTGAACAAATTCAAAAGTGAAGCTCTGAAAATTACAAACACGATAAAAGAAGAAATTTTAAATTCAAACATTCAAGATGAAGAACTATGTCTGTTATTAAAAGATACTAATGAGCATCTCCATAAAATTTCTTCGGCCAAAGAATTTAATTTTTCAACAATCAACCAGTTTGAAAGAGAAGCAAAAGAAATATTTGGCCGGTTTGATAATTGCAAACGTATTTCGAACAAGAAACTCATTCGGCTTGTGTTAAAGGACAAGCTTATGATTGCATTGTATATTTTTGTTGCGCTGTTGATTCTTGCCACATATTTAGCCTTTATGTTTGGATGGTAAAGTTTTTGCTGTTTTATAAAAAACTGAAATGAGGTGAAAAAATGACGGAATTTGATGACCTTAAAAGCAGTTATGTCTCCGCCATACAATGTGGATTGGCAATGGGTGCAGGTTATAACAGGGTTAAACAATTAAACGACATTCTTCATACACATTTTGAAATTCTTATTGATAACAGCAATTACGATGATTTATGTAAAATGCATATGAAGAATGAATTGGAAGTTATAAAAGAAGCTCTTGTGAAGGAAATAGAATCTTTTTATAACAAGTAAATCGCCTGCTCAAGAGGTTTTGATTATTAAGTACAGTGAAACAGCCCGCAGAAAATGCGGGTTGTTTTTATAATTATTAAGTTTAGTGAGGAAAAAGAGAATGGCAGATAATATAATCAATAAAAGAAAACTTTTTTGTGATAAGTATAATGCAGTTGTTTTATGTGAATATACAAAGGAACTGAATTTGCTGAAACGTTTGATTAATGTTGCGGAAGAGGGTTTTGAAAAACAAAAAATAATTGATAATTGGTCTTATGATGGTGTTTGCCATTCCTTTGCAAAGACGATTTTAGAGTACAGCAAAGCCGCTTATGATAATATTATTCTGGGGCATTTTGCAGCAGTAAATATGATTAACAGAGCCATATTGGAAAACTGCGTGCTTTTAGACATAATCGTAAACAGTGAATATGATGATATCTGGAAATATTATATAGTATATTCATACCGAGAATATATTTATAAAGTCAAAGGGAAACTTCGTGAAGAAGGTGAAAATTTTATACAGCATTTGTATGAGGAATATAATATAGACGAAGATTTTTATATTAAACAAGAGAGATACAAAAAGCCTTTCATAGATATGCCATATGGATGGACTTATAAAATAAATAAAAATTTTTCTTTCTCCGGAGTGTGCGCTTTAGTGAATAAAGCAGAATATTTAGGATTTAAAATGATGAGCGAATATTCACACAGCACATCAATGCTGGCAAAGTCAAGAGCATTAACATATGTTGAACCTACAATGGGAATGTTTATAAGTTTGTATATTGAATTGTATAGGATGGTAACAATGTACTGTTGGGATACAGTAGATGATAGCTTTGATGATTTGGCAGAAAAATTGGAGAATATATTTTATGGATTTATAGATTACGAGGAAAGTGTATTTGGGCGGAAATAAATTTCAATACCAATAACTTTTACAAAAGAATAAATAAAAAGAGAAAAAGCATATTATATTTAAATGTTTAATTTACTAATTTGAAAACAAGATTAAAAATAACGGAATATTTCTGATGCTTGTGGAATTTTTAAGAAGTAAATTAAAAAGAGCTTGATTTTTTATTTACTTTGCGATATTATGATTTATATATAAAAAAAGAAGGTGTTTTTATGCCATATAAAGATTTAAAAGGCTTTTCTTTCGGTGATAATGAAAAATATGCTGAAGAATATTTAAAAAGATTTAATTCTGAAGAAACTGTAAAAATAGATTTTAATATACGGGAAAAGCAAGCATTTTTTTTGCGGAATTATGATGTTATGTCTCTTGCTTATGAGATTTCCAAGTTGGATAAAAAAATCGGTGAACTATGCAATGATCTTCCGGGTGTTGCTATAGAACAGTACTCAAAAAAATGTTTAATAGATGAGATTGTTATTACAAATAAAATTGAGGGTGTTCATAGTAGCAGGAAAGAAATTGGAGAGGCGCTCGATATATTGGAAACTCAATCTGAACGCAAAGGAAAACAACATAGGTTTGTTGGTTTAGTAAATAAATATTTGAAATTAATAGAGCGTGAGCCGATTCCTCTAAATAACTGTGTGGACATTAGAAATATATATGATGAAGTGTTTTTGGAAGAGGTTGTTCGTGAAGACCCTGAAAACAAACCCGATGGGAAAATATTTAGAAAAGGATCTGTATCTGTTTATAGCGAAACAGGCAAGATAATCCACACAGGAGTTGTGCCGGAAGATAAAATAATTGATGCTTTGAATAATGCATTAAAATTCCTAAACGATGATACTATTGATGAACTGTTTAGAATTTGCATTTTCCATTATTTCATAGAATATATACATCCTTTTTATGATGGCAATGGAAGATTAGGACGACTTATATTAAGTTATGGAATTTCTAATGTGTTATCCTCTTTAATTGCTTTTAGAATATCTGAAACTATAAAAGAAAATATACAAAAGTACTATAAAGCGTTTAAACTATGTAATGATCAACGTAATCTTGCAGATTTAACCCCATTTTTAATTATGCAATTAGAAATGATATATGAAGCTATGAAAGACCTGGAAAAATCGTTGATAGAAAAACTGGCAACATGGAATAAGTATGAAGAAGCTATAAAGAAGCATTGTGAAGAGAAAAATTTACGAATGATATATAGTTATTTGATACAAGCTGCTTTGTTCAGTGAAAAAGGTATTTCAATGCAAGAACTGACACAAAACACACATGAAAGTGTATATAAAATTAAAGGTATAATGAAAAATATACCAGAAGAGATGATATTAATAAAAAAGAAAAGTAATTATAAATATTATTCCCTTAATTTGGAAAAACTTAATTCACTCATACTTGAAGAAAGCGTTACAGCATTGACAAATGCTTAAAATTATCATCGATGTTATTATGTGCTTGGAGAAAAGCTTAGCTATCAAGAAACAAATTCTATAATATGGTAATCAGATTGCGGCCTTACCTAATTATAAATTCTTAATTTACACCCACCACTCACCCCATAAAAATGGCCTATTTAAGGGTAAAATCGATAAAAATAGGCATATTTTCCGTAGGTTAGTGGTGGGTTAAGTTACTATGGTGCTCAAGTGCTGTAGTCGCCATCCCGGTTGTCGTGCTCATTTTGAGCACGCTATCCATATGGATTTTTCCGTGTTACTGTGTAGTGATGCGTCGCCTCCACCACCAAGACCACAGAAAAAGTGGTAAATAAAAACGGATAGTTAAGCCAAAACTTAACTATCCGTTTTTTTGTTGTCCGTTTGGTGAACTGTGTTATGAATAATATTTATAGATATCGTGGATCATTGCTCGGTATGCTGCATCGGCAATCTGGTAATATCCGTTGAGGGAAGGATGAACTCCATTTGTGCCGAAAGTTTCTGTAACTGTGCTTCTGTTGTTGACCGGTTTTTGT
>JAZTXW010000110.1:0-2654 GCA_045636625.1 Oscillospiraceae bacterium | reverse complement strand
GTGCGGATAGAATTCCTTTATTGCTACTTTTTCCTGAAGGAGAATATTCCATCCAAGATAGGTTATTCCAAATCCGCCTTCGCCAAGTACCTTTCCTACAAGATATTTTCCCTGAAGGATCATTCCGGGCTGAAGCTGATGGGGTTTATTTTCCCCTTCTTCGTTGTTCCATCCGCAGATTTTGCATATTTTGTTTTCTTCTTCAAGTTCATTCATGCATCCAAGGCACAGACGGTTTGGATCGATCATTTTTATTACTACCTTCTTTTTATCAACCTGTAATTCTTACGGAACCTTCGCCGATAAGGTTGCCTTTTTGATCAAAGAATTTTAATTTTAAAGTTCCGCCATATCCTGCATAAGGATTTACATATATACTATCTTCCCAACCATACCAGCCAGTATAGGTAGAATCCCAATCTTCAAATTTATAACCGAAATAATATGTTCCGTTAGGATGAGAAACATATATGCTGACATCGGTTTTTGCCCCAGGTTCACCACCTGTAAGTTTAAAATGGAAGAAAACAGGATCATATTTACTTATGGATGATTTCATTGTTGTCTTATTATCCTTGCTGCCGTTAATAGCAGTAACCGTTATTTTCCATGCATAAAGATCTTTGAAAATTTTCGCAGAATCTTTATATCCATTATTTCTAAGTTCTTTAAGATAGTTGAATGTGGTTTTGTTATCATTATTTTTATTAAGTTTTACATAGCAATATTTTGCTTCGTTTTGCAAACTCTTGGAATCTTTATATCCGAGGACATTATTAAAAAGGTCTATTGCTGTTTTATAACCATTAGAAGTTTTCTGCTTCGTATATTCAACGGCTGCATTATAATAAACTTTTTTGTAATATTCATCGCTTTTATTGGTAAGTCCGCTGTCCTTATACAATTCCAGAGCTTTTATATATTGCTTGCTTTCAAAGCGAATTTTAGAAGCTTCCAATTTGCAATTTTTTATCTGATCACGAACATCTTTATAATTAAGCGGAATGAATTTCATTACATCGATTGCCGTTTCATATTTGCTTTCTTCAATGCATTTCATTGCATAGTTATATCTGTTTGCATCCTCAAGATCTGCGGAATCTTTATATCTTTCGAGATCAGCAAAAAGCTCGTATGCTTTCTGATAATTCCCCGCTGTGCTTTCGAATTTTGCAAATTCATATTTTGTTTCTTTTATTTTATCTTCAACGCCGCTGTAAGATTTTACGCTTTCAAACAACGTAATGGCGTCCTCAAATTTATACTGTTCTGAAAAAGAACTTGCACAGTCTGAAATAATCTGTTTTGCTTCAGAAACAGAGGATTTTTCGATATGATTTTTAATCAGCTTTTCCGCTCCTAGCATATCGCCTTTTTCTGCAAGCTGAACAGCTGCTTTCGCATAGGTTATGGTAATCTGGTCAGCAGAATCTTTATAATCCTCAAGTTCTGTAAAAGCAACGATTGCCTCGTCAAACTGTTTGTTTTTAACAAGGTTCAATGCGCTGTTATATTTTATCATAGGAAGCAGAACCGTAACAAACACAATTGCAGCAGCGACAACGCCGGCGCAGACTGCAGCAATTTTTTTGTTGCGTTTTTTTAATTTTTTTCTTTCTTCCTCTTTTTCTGCATAAATTATTTTAAGTTCTTTTATTTTCTCTTCACATTCAGATATTTTTTCATTGGAATCATTATAGTCCGGAATTTCTTTAAATTTTTCAATTGCAACCGCGCAATCAGCAAGAGTATTTTTCTTCATAAGACAAAGCGCTTCTTCATAAATTCTGATACGACGAGAGGCTTCGTCCTCAAATATATTTGCTCCTCCGGTTTTGTTAAAAGCGTCTCTTAATTCAAAAATATTAAGATATCTTTCAGTGATACGTACTGCAAGGCCTTTGAGCAGTACTTTTTCCTGTTCCGGAGTAATATTAGCACCGAGTTCGCTCGGTTTTACAAGGCAGTCATCAAGAACACGGTCAGCCGCGCTCGGAAGTATTTTTCCTGTAATAAGACGATAAATAGTTGCACAGAGCGCATAAATATCAGTCCACGGTCCCTGCTCTCCATGTGTCTGATATTGTTCCATAGGAGCATAGCCATGTTTGAGATTAATAGTAAGGCTATGTCCGCCGTCAGCAGAAATCTGGCGCGCCGCACCAAAGTCAAGAAGTACAACTTTTCCGTCCGGACAAATCATAATATTATCAGGACTTATGTCACGATGAATAAGCCCTGTAGCATGCACTTTTTCAAGGGCATTAATTACCGGTGAAAGGAGCTGAATAGCTCTATCCATAGAAAGATTTCCGTTTTGGTTTACATATTCTTTAAGGTTTACACCTTCGATATATTCCATTACTATGTAAACAGTCTGGTTTTCGGTAAAAATGTCCTTCATCTCAACGATTCCTTCGATTTTGCGAAGGTCTGACATGGTACGGGACTCTTTTATAAACGCGTCCCTCTGTTTTTCAGTGAATTCTTCCTGACCGACATAGGACATGACAGTGGTATTTACCGTTGCATCCCTTCCTACAAATCCGTGCGGATAGAATTCCTTTATTGCTACTTTTTCCTGAAGGAGAATATTCCATCCAAGATAGGTTATTCCAAATCCGCCTTCGCCAAGTACCTTTCCTACAAGATAT
>JAZTXW010000109.1:0-8440 GCA_045636625.1 Oscillospiraceae bacterium | reverse complement strand
ACTTTGGTTTTTGCAATTTCTGCGCCGTCGCCGGAAGCAAGAGCTTTTGCAATTGCGGGCGGGTTAAGGTTGAGCGGGCAGTGGTTGATGCAGTTGCCGCAGCGGATGCAGGGAGTTTCGTCCGGAAGAGTTGCGTCCTTGTCGTTGAAAGCAAGGATTGCGTTGGTGTTCTTGAGGATCGGCACATCAAGAGTGGGAACAGCAATACCCATCATGGGGCCGCCGTACATAACTTTTCTGGGTTCTTCTTTGAAACCGCCGCAGAAATCGAATACATCTTTCATGGAAGTACCGATAGGTGCGATTACGTTTTTGGGAGTTGCAACAGCGGAACCGTCAACGGTAAGGCATTTCTCTACAAGAGGCATACCGGTTCTGACATATTCAGCGATGCAAGCAAGGGTGGTTACGTTCATAACAATGCAGCCGACGTCGAGCGGGAGTTTGCCTTCCGGAACGGTTTTGCCGGTGGTGTTATAAATAAGAACTTTCTCACCGCCCTGAGGATATGCAGCGGGCATGGGTTTAACAACGATTGCGCTGTCTTTTTTGGAAAGTTCCTGCATTGCTTTGATAGCCTGGGGTTTGTTATCTTCGATGCCAATGATAACTTTCTTTACTCCGAGATATTTTTCAAGAAGCTGGATGCCTTCAAAAATATCGTCGGCTCTGTCGGTCATGGTAAGGGTATCAGCGGTGATATAGGGTTCGCATTCCGCGCCGTTGAGAACAACTTCCTGGACCATGGAAAGATCTTTAACGGAAAGTTTTACAAAGGTGGGGAATCCTGCGCCGCCAAGACCGACAATTCCGCTTGCGCGGACAGCCGCTACGAATTCTTCATAATTGGTAACGGTCGGGGGAACAACGCTTTCATGTGCGCGCATTTCGCCGTCGGATTCGATGGTGATTGCGGTCATGGTACCGCCGTTGCTGTTAGGCATGGTATCGATCTTTTTAACGGTACCGGAAACGGAAGCATGAACAGGTGCGGAGATGAATCCGACAGCTTCGCCGATTACCTGACCGACGCCAACGGTATCCCCAACGCTTACAACGGGCTTTGCGGGAGCGCCGATGTGCTGTGCCATGGGGATAACTACGGTTTTCGGGATAGGCATACGTTCCGGATGGCAGTCAGCAGTATGCTTTCTGTGAGGAACGTGAACGCCTTTAATGCCGAAAAGGGACATGGACAAAAACCTCTTTTCTATTTCTGCGTTCTTTGGTTTGTTTATTTTTTGACATTATACAGTCAATCTAAACCGAGTATATTATATTACAACCTTTATTTAAAAGTCAATTACTAAATTTTACTTATTACAACATTTTAACACAATTTTTTTGGAGCTTTCGACAAAAGCATATCTGGTAATTTGTGGGAAAAGACGGAAAAAGAAAAATATTTTCCGGCTTTTGTAAAATTTGTCTCAAATTTGTCTCAAAACACGGAAAAAATATGATACTTTACGATAAATTGTTAACATAGTGCTTGACAAATCAACTTTCTGTGGGTATAATGTATGCTGAATTACGGCGTAGAGCTGTAATAAAAAAGAAAAAATTGAAAGTTGGGAGTATTTATTATGAAAAAACTTCTTGCAATGCTTCTCGCTCTCGTTATGGTTCTTTCCTTCGCTGCATGCGGCCAGGAAGAAACCCCTGTTGAGCCCGAAGTAGAAACCCCTGAAACCGAAGAACCCGAAACCCCTGCAGAACCCGAAGTAACCGAAGCAACCTACACCCTTGGTCTTGGTGTTGTTGTTTCCCAGAAAGTTGGCGAAAGCGCACAGGTTGACGCAACCTTCGCTTCCGTTGTTCTCGACGCTGAAGGCACCATCGTTGCTGTAGACCTCGACGTTGCACAGTCCAAAGGTGTTAAAAACGAAGCTGGCCTTTACACTGCTGAAGGTTTTGATAACAGAACCAAAACCGAAAAAGGCCCTGACTACAACATGGCTCCTGCTTCCGCAATCTCTGCTGAATGGGACGCACAGATGGCTGCTTTCGAAGCATGGGCTGTCGGCAAAACCGTTGACTATGTAACCGGTGTTGAACTCGTTGAATCCAACGGCCACATGGTAGCTGCAAACGAAACTGACCTCTATGCTGGCTGCACCATGGACATCACCGCTTTCCAGGCTGCTCTTGCAGACGCACTCAACAACACTGTTGAATTCACCACTGCTGAAGAATTCAAACTCGGCCTTGGCGTTGTAACTTCCTGCACTGTTAAAGATGCAACTGCTGATGCTGCAGGTTCCATCCAGATGTACACCGACATCGCTGCTGTTGTAACTGCTGGCGACGTTGTTCTTGCTGCACGTCTCGATGCTATCCAGCCCGCTATCGGCCTCAACGCTGACGGCACCACCACCGCAAAAGAAGATCTCAGATCCAAATACCAGCTCAAAGAAGATTATGGTATGATCCCTGCATCTCCTATCGGTGCTGAATGGTACACTCAGGCTGACGCATACTGCGCATACCTCGCAGGCAAAACCGCTGCTGACCTCGAAGCTATCGAACTCGTTGAACACAACGGCCACCTCGTAGCTCTCAACGAAGCAGACCTCTATGCTGGCTGCACCATGCAGGTTAACTCCTACATCGAAGCAACCGTTAAAGCAATCGGTTACGCTGACTAATTTTAATTAGCCAAAATATAAAGGGGGATTTTAATCCCCCTTTTATTTTTATATTGCAAAAAATGTTAAAACTATAAAACTGTAATAAGAACGTTTTAATTTTTAAAATGCTGTTATTAAAGTTTTAAAAAATTTTTTCAAGGAGGAAAATAATGAAAAAGTTTCTTTCTCTTTTGCTTGCCGTGCTCATGGTGCTTGGAATTTCCGGCTGTGCTCAGAACGAACCTGAAAATTCCGTGAACCCGGATGAACCGCAGAAACAGAAATTCACAAAGTCCTATTTGGATTATTTCGATACAGCTTCCACCATTGTCGGTTATGATTACAGCCAGGAAGAATTTGACGCAAACTGCGCAATAATCGAAGAGCAGCTTAAACATTTCCATGAACTTTATGATATTTATAACCATTACGAAGGCGTTACAAACGTTTATGACGTAAACAAAGAAGCCGGAATTGCACCGGTTGAAATTCATGAAGATATTATCGCTCTTTTTGAATTCTGCCGCGAAATGTATGACCTTACAAAAGGCAAAACAAACTATGCGATGGGTTCCGTGCTCAAAATCTGGCATAACTACCGTGAAGACGGAAACTATGACTATTTCAGCGCGGAAGTTCCCCCGATGGAGATGCTTGAATCCGCCGCTGAGCATTGCAATATCGACGATATAATCATCGATAAAGAAAATTCCACCATTTTCTTTGCGGATCCCGAACTTAAAGTTGACGTCGGCGCAATCGGAAAAGGTTACGCAACCGAAAGAATAGCAAGACTTCTTGAAGAAAACGGAGTAGATAATTATACTCTTAATATAGGCGGAAATATTCGTACAATCGGAACAAAAGGCGACGGAACCGGTTGGGTTGCGGGAATCCAGAATCCGGACCTTACCTCTGAACAGGGTTTCCTCCTTCGTGTGAATTTCAGCGATCTTGCTCTTGTAACAAGCGGCTCCTACCAGCGTTATTACTATGTTGGAGAAACGAAATATCACCATATAATCGATCCTGAAACCCTTTTCCCGAAAGATGATTTCGCTGCGGTTTCGATTCTTACTCCTGACTCCGGAGTTGCGGATGCGCTTTCCACCGCTTGTTTCAACCTCAGCCTTGAGGAAGGAATGGCGATAATCGAATCCATGGAAAACACGGAAGCAATGTGGGTCGAACCGGACGGAACGATTCATTATTCTTCCGGATTCGAAGCCTTTGCAGTGCCTGAAGAATAAAAACAAAAATCCGTGCTCAAATTTTGAGCACGGATTTTTTTGAACATTATTTTTCTCTGAAAGCCCTTATCGAAAGCGTAAGAACTGCGATTCCAAGCAGGGACGCGGCGTCGTTCCAATTAATCCGATCAATGGCCGCAAGTACTGTAACTCCGATGCTTAACGCAAGGGGAATTGCTTTGAGCACGAGATCGGAATTTGAATTCTTTTCACCGTCTGTGTTTTCTGCCGAATGTGATTTAAAAAGTTCCTCGACGGAAACACCAAGAATTTCCGCAAGTTTCGGAAAAGTGTTTACATCCGGGCAGGAGATGTCCCTTTCCCATTTTGAAACCGCTTTGTCGGTGATGTTGAGTCGTGTTGCAAGCTCAAGCTGGGTCATGTTTTTGCTTTTTCGAAGTTCCGCAATTTTTTGTCCCAATGTTTGTTTTTCCATAAAAGCATCTCCTTTCGATAATCCGATTATACATTGAATATTAAAACAACTCAACCGACGGTCGGTTTATTATTATAAACCGAAAGTTTATACGCATAAAAACGGAAATTTTCTTTTAACAGTTGCTAAAAGCACCAAAATATTGTATTATATTATGTTAGAGAAACTACAGAAGGGGGCGGAGTTCCTTTGGAAAAAGTAATCGTAAAATGCGAAACGGAAACCGCCGCCTTCGCAAAAAAATTTGCCGAAAGCCTTGTTCCGGGCGACATAGTTGCCTTTAAAGGCGGACTTGGCGCAGGAAAAACAACCTTTACAAGATACATGTGCGAAGCTCTTGACTGCCGCGACGATGTTTCAAGTCCGACTTTTGCGCTTGTTCATTGTTACAGAGCAAAATTTCCGGTTTGCCATTTCGATATGTATCGCATAAATACTTTTGATGACCTTTATTCCACCGGATTTTTTGATTATCTCGATTCCGGCGCGGTGCTTGTTATCGAATGGAGCGAAAACATAATCGATTTTATCGGTGAGGAAAAGATAATCACCGTTGATATAAAGCGCCTTGGCGACACCGAAAGGGAAATCACCGTTGAAAGGGGAGAAAGCTAAATGAGAATACTCGGTTTTGACACTTCCGCAAAAGCGGCTTCCGTTGCTCTTTCCGAAAATGGAAAACTCATTGCCGAATTCTATCTCGACAGCGGCTTTACCCACAGCGAAACGGTGCTTCCGATGGCAAAGGCTGTGCTTGATGCGGCAAGGATAACTCCTGCGGATGTCGATCTTTTTGCGGTAAACTGCGGACCCGGTTCATTTACGGGTCTTCGTATAGGAATCGCGGCGGTAAAAGCCCTTGGAATGAGCCTTGATAAACCCTGCGCCGCGGTTTCAACTCTTGAAGCCCTTGCATATAATCTCCAAAGTTTTTCCGGAATAATCTGTGCCGCAATGGACGCAAGATGCAGCCAGGTTTACACTGCTTTTTTTGAAAGCGACGGAACAGAAGTAACGCGCCTTTGTGAGGACAGAGCCGTTTCAACGGATGTCCTTTTTGAGGATATAAAAAAATACGTTTCCGAAACCGGAAAAAGGGTTATGCTTGTTGGTGACGGCGCAAACCTTTGCCAAAAAAAATTCGGGGACGAATTTGTTAAAACCGCACCTTCCCAGCTTGTTCTCGGACATGCCTCCGGAACCTGTGTTGCCGCAGAAAAGATTTTTGAAAGCGGCAAAACCGTTTCCGCCGGGGAACTTGTTCCGAATTATCTTCGCCTTGCACAGGCGGAAAGAGAAAAACTTCAGAAAGAGGGTAAATTATGATCGCACTTGGTTCCGACCACGGCGGCTTCCTCTATAAAGAGGAGCTTAAAAAACATCTTGATGAAAAAGGTATCGAATATATCGATTTCGGTACAGACAACACCGCTTCCTGCGATTATCCCGTCTATGCGGAAAAAGTTTGCAAGGCGATCCAGTCCGGAGAATGCGAAAAAGGAATCCTTATTTGCGGAACCGGAATCGGCATGAGCATTTGCGCAAACAAATTCAAAGGAATCCGTGCGGCTTGCTGCGGCGACCATTTTTCCGCTGAATTTACCAGAAAACACAACGATTCCAACGTTCTTTGCATGGGCGCAAGAACCATCGGCGCCGGCGTTGCTCTTCAGCTTGCGGATATTTTCCTTTCCACAGAATTTGAAGGTGGCCGCCACCAGAAACGTGTTGATATGATCACCGCATTCGAGGAAGAATAAAATGCCCGTCATATCAAAGTTTGACTACGATAATTTTTATGACATATTTTTTAAGGGGGAACCGAATATTATGAAAAAACCTTTCATTCTTGATCATCCGCTTGTTCAGCACAAACTTTCCATCCTCAGAAGAACCACCACCGGAACCAAAGATTTCCGTGAACTTATCAGCGAGATCGGAACTCTTCTTTGCTATGAAGCAACCCGTGATCTTGAACTCGAGCCGGTAGAAATCGAAACCCCCATCTGCAAATGCGTAGCAAAACAGATCAAAGGCAAAGCACCTGTAATCGTTCCCATTCTCCGTGCGGGACTTGGAATGGTTGATGGCGTTCAGAACCTTATTCCCAGCGCAAGAGTCGGCCATATCGGCCTTTACCGCGACGAAGAAACCGCACAGCCCGTCGAATATTTCTGCAAACTTCCTGTTGATATTGCTGATTGCAGAGTATTCCTTGTTGACCCTATGCTTGCTACCGGCGGCAGCGCAATCGACGCTATCGGCCAGCTTAAAAAACGCGGCGTAAAAAATATCAGCTTCCTTTGCATTATTGCAGCTCCGGAAGGTCTTGAAAAAGTTAATGTTGCACATCCCGACGTACAGATCTATTGCGCAGCTCTTGACGAAAAACTCAACGAAGTAAACTATATCGTTCCCGGTCTCGGCGACGCAGGCGACAGAATTTTCGGTACCAAATAATGAAAATAATGTCCGTTGACTTCGGCGACGCAAGAACCGGTATTGCAATGTGCGACAAAACAGAGTTTCTTGCATCTCCGATAACTGTAATCCACGAAAAACGCTTTGAGCACGCCATAGAAAAAACCGCAGCTGCTGCAATCGAAAACAAAGCGGAAGCGGTTATCGTCGGTCTGCCGCTTAATATGAACGGCTCCGAAGGTCCGCGAGCGGAACTTTGCCGGGAATTTGCCGCAAAACTTTCCGAAAAAATAACCGTTCCCGTAAGAATGTGGGATGAACGCCAGACCACAGTTTCCGCCGCCGGTTTCCTTAACGAAACCGACACCCGCGGAAAAAAACGCAAGGCGGTAATCGACGCCGTTGCGGCTGTCATAATCCTTGACAGCTATCTTCAGTGGCGCAAAAACCACCCCGGCGAATTTTAATTGCGCCCCTTGTCAAAGGGGAGAGGGCCACATCGCGTAAGCGGTGGCGAGGGGATTCATCAAAACCGTAGGGAACGGTCTTGACCGTTCCGGAATAAAAAATAAGCTCCCTGCTTTTTGCAGGGAGCTTTTCATTTTTGAAATTAATTAAGCCAGTTTGTCCCAATATTCACTGATTGAAAACCAAAAATGTTCAAGTTCCAAATCCAATTCTTTTAGTTCATCAAGAAATGCGCTGATATTTGATTCCGTAATAGTGCCGTTTTTGATTTTATTATAAAATGCCTCCAAATCTTCTTTAATATGTTTTGCTTTCAATACATCGGGTGCTTCTGCCCAATCCTCATTCATAAAAATTTCGCATATATTCATAACAAGAGGATAATGATATTCCAACATTTCGGTTGCTTCTTCAAATGTATATTCTGCTTCTTCTTGTCTTGCCATTTTAATAAATTCAAGAATAGAATCTCTCCTGATATCAGCAATATACTCTCTGTAACCATATACTCTGGACCTTAATTCTTCTTTAGTTTCAGATTTGTTTTGGAAACCATATTCGGTATTTTCTGTATTGCATGCACATAATGAAAAACACATGAAAAATGCTAAAATAATTAATATCGTTTTTTTCATACTTCTTCCTCCTCAAAATAAAAAATACGTTTGTATTACAGGCTCATTTTATCACCAAAAAACCGAAATATCAACATAAAAAGATCTTCTCCGCTTAAAAGAGGAGCTGATTGCAAAAAAGCGCAGCTCTCCGTTTGGAGAGCCGCGCTTTTTGTGGTTTAAAAAGAAAAGAGGGGAAAGCGATGAAAAAATTTTTCGACTTTTTGTGTTCCTGTGGTTATATTATAAAGCGAAAATATGAGCATAATTTGCGGATTTTTTTAATAAAATGTAAAGATATATGCCAAAAAGGACTTTTTCGGGCAAAACGGAAAAACTCCTTTTTGGTGTGACCGGAAAATAAGCCGGGTTCTGTATTGACGACAATCTATCTTCGCCGCCGGTCGCCCGTGCGGCTTTAATGCCACCTTTGCGAAGCGCACCGGGCCGGTGCGTAACTCTTCTGTACGGTGTTGCTCCGGATAGGGTTTACAGACCCCCTATGTTACCATAGGACGTGGTGAGCTCTTACCTCGCCTTTCCACCCTTACCATGCAAAGCATGGCGGTATATCTCTGTTGCACTCTCCCTGGGGTCACCCCCGGCTGCCGTTAGCAGCTA
>JAZTXW010000108.1:0-5289 GCA_045636625.1 Oscillospiraceae bacterium | reverse complement strand
GCGTTTTTAACTGCATAGATTACGCCGTTGCTGGTCCAGGTTGCGCCTGCAACAACGTCAATGCCTTCAACAGTTCCTGCTGCAACGATTGCTTCTTTAAGAGCTTCGATTGCAGGATCTGCGATTGCAGGGGTTTCGCCTGCTGCTTCAATTTCAAGAGCAGTGATTTTGTCACCTTCAACGGTAACTTTTGCGGTGATCTGACCGCCAAAACCGTCGCCGGTACCGGTAAGTACGGTTGCTTCGGTTTCGCCTTCGCCTTCAACTTCGGTGCTGCAGCCTGCAAACATTGCAACAACCATAAGAAGAGCGAGAACAAGAGAAAGAACTTTCTTCATAATTACCCTCCATTTTTTGTTTTTGTGATAACCCATAGGTCGTTATATTTATAACATATATCATAATAAATAACTATCCGCAAATTCTGTGTTTTTTTAACAACTCAATCCTACAAAATGACGGGTGTAAATCTTGACTTGACCATTATTTTCTTATATACTGACACTATAATCAAACGTAAAGCGAAGTGTAAAACATGAAAAACAGTGCCGAACTTCTTTATCTTGCGATAAAGGAGCGATACAATACGAATTTTTATGGGCATCAGTTTGTAGGAAGTGAAATTTCTTTCCCGAGATTCTATCTTGAAAACACAGTTATACATCGCGGCGGAGTATATGTTTGCAAAACAGAAGATCTTCCTTCCTCCTGCCTTAAAGAATGTGTTTTCCTTTGCATCGGTGAAAAACCCGCAGTTCATTTTGATTGCTGGCAAGGTTCCGTTTTCCATATAACCGAAAAAAACATGGATATATACACGCTTTTCAATACCGTTATCGGGCTTTATGATAAATTCGTGACATGGGAAAACGAAATGAAAAGCCTTGTTATGAATAACTCAAGAGTTGCGGATATTGTAAAGGCCAGTCTTTCCATATTCGAAAACTGCATAAGCGTTGTTGACTATAACTTAAGACTGCTTGCCGACAGCAAAAAGATAATTTCCGAAGGAAAAAACGTTGCCGTGATAAGCAGGGATTTCGATTTTCTTCCGGAAGAAATCAACGAAAATTTCACAAACAAATATGATGAAAACATCCGCAGCGAAAAGCCTTATTTTTTCTTCGGACAGCTTTCAGATCCGGAAGGAAAAAATTACTGCGTCAATATTTTCAGCGGCGGAAAATATATTCTTACCTGCATATTAAGAGATGAAATAAGACCTTTTTATGAAAGCGATTATATTTTATTCCAGCAATTTGCGGAATACGTCGCTCTTGCGATAAAGCCCGCTGCGGCGGAAAGCAATTCCGGCATAGTAACCATAAAAAATATGCTGCTGAATGTTCTTGATGAAAACCCAATCAAAGAAAGCGACAGCAATATCCTCAACAAAAATCTTTCGCTGAACGTTCATAAAACTTCCTGGTGCTGTGCCGTAATCACTCAGATGAACGCCGACGTAACTTTCCCCGAAAGTTACACCTGCAACATCATAGAAAAACTTGTACCGTACAGCACCGCCGTCGGATATGACAGCAACATTGTCTGTCTTTGTATGGTTGATAAAAAATCAAACTCCAGCATAGGCAATATTCTGCGTCCCTATCTTGAAAAAAGTAAAAACCATATGGGAATAAGCGCGGTTTTTTCGGATATTTCAGACGCAAAACAATATTACAAACAAGCAAGACAGCTGCTTGTTACGGGATATAAATATTCTCCGGATAAAACGGTTTATACTCTGGAAGAAAGCATGCTGCAGTATATGCTCCACAACTGCAGCGGGGATTTCAGCACGGATATGATCCTTTCCGACGGACTTAAAGACCTGCGAAATCTTGACAGCAGCGTTGATTATTGGAATACCCTTAAAGTTTATCTCGATAACGAATGCAACGCTTCCAAAACAGCAGGCGAACTTTTCATCCACCGCAGCACCCTTCTGACAAGGCTTGAAAAAATACAGTCGCTGGTGAATATCGACACGCCGCAGGAGCGGCTTTATGTAAGAATGTGCATGAGTATATGCGGATAAATCCCATATTCTTGCCGTAATTAAGAACAAAAAAACGGATAGTTAAGCGAAAGCTTAACTATCCGTTTTTAATTTTCAAAGCACTGATCCGGTTTTTTAAGATTATTTTTTCTTCTTGATTTTATTGAGTTTTCTGTTCATTTCAAGAAGTTCTTCTTTGGTGAACTTAACGTTTGCCATGCTCATAAGACCGGTAAGGCGAAGAAGAGTGAATCCGCCCATCATCTGCATCATAGCCTTTTTGTCAATGTCAAAACCGCCGGTTTTCTTTCCGCCGCTCATGCCTTTTTTAATCTTTTTAAGAAGACCGAGAAGGATAAGTTTTCCGCGGAAGGTTTTCATGATGTCGGTCATCTTGTCGTTGAGAGAAAGTCTGCCTTCCGGAGCGTCGATATCGAACCAGTTAAGGATCGCGCCTTTTTCTTTAAGTACGTAATCCTCGTTCATGGTATCAACTTTGCGGATTTTGCCTTCATCTTTGAATTCCCCGGCAACGGCAACAAGTTCGGTTTCTCCGACGTTGGGAACGTCAAAATAGAAGAAATGCTCGGCGCTTTCTTTTTTGCCAAGGCTTACGCCGTTTGCAAAAAGTTCAACTTCCGGAAGGTTGGAATAAACGGTTACTCTGGTCACATCTTCAACGCGGTCGATATAACGTTTTCCGCAAAGATGTACGAAGGGATCATCGGAAAGCCATGCTTTATAAGCATAGAAAGAATCCTTTTTATAGGAACGGTCGAAGGTTACAAGACCTTTATGGTTCTGTCCGTTTTCGCCGCCTTCGTTTCTTGCGTCAGCGCCAAAGTCGAACATATTCCATACATGGGTTGCCCACATATATTTACGGGTGAAGAGCTGTTTTATAAGTTCTTCGTGGTAATATGCCTGATATTCTTCGGTATAATCGCCCTGGGTGGGGTTGGAAGTGTGCCAGTTAAGAGCTTCGCATCCGTATTCGGAACATCCGATCGGAATTTCGGGATATTTTTCATGGAATTTATCGAACCAGGGTCCGTTCATGGTGGTGTCGCCGCCATACCAGCCGAAATAGTGGTTATAGGAAACAACGTCCGGGATTTTGTTGTATTTTGCGTCCATGCTGCACATGGAAACGCATGCAACAACGGTTTTTCTGGTTTCGTCCCAATCGTGGCAAAGGTTGTTGAGGATCCTGTGGTTTTCAAGAAGGTCATTGTCTTCGCCGCTCATGGTGATTTCGTTGGAAAGTCCCCATACCACGATGGAAGGATGGTTGTAGTTCTGAACAAGAAGTTCTTTCATCTGGCTGATGGTGTTTTCTCTTCCGCCGGGCATATGTTTGGAAATATAGGGGATTTCAACCCATACAACCATACCGTATTCATCGCAGAGATCATAGAAATACTGGTTATGCTGATAATGGGCAAGGCGGATCGTGGTTGCGCCCATTTCATAGATAAGTTCCATATCCTCTTTATGATGTTCGGGTTTAAGGGCGTTGCCGATTCCCCATCTGTCCTGATGACGGGATACGCCGCGAAGCGGATATTCCTCGCCGTTGAGGATGAAACCGTTTTCGGGGTCGATTTCAAAGGTTCTGCAGCCAAAACGTTCGGAAATATTATCAAGAACGTTTTCCCCGTCAAGAAGTTCTGCTTTTGCGGTATAAAGATAGGGGTCTTTTCTGCCGTGCCATCTGTGAACGTTTTTTATTTCGAGTTCTTCTTCGTCATCGTCGGAAATTTTTTCAGCAACAACGTTGCCTTCGGCGTCAAGAACGGTATATCTGATTTTCTGTCCTTCCTTGAAGTTGGTAAGGAAAACTTCGATTTCAACTTCCGCGTCGTCGCCTTCAATTTCGGGAGTGACTTTCATTCCGTGAGTGCCGAAGAAATCAAGGTCGAAATGGCTTTCGGAAACGCCGATAAGGTTTACGTCACGATAAAGACCGCCGTAGAAGGTGAAGTCCGCCATCTGGGGATAAACGTAATCGTTTGCGCTGTTGTCAACGTCGATTTCGATTGTGTTTTCTTCACAAAGTTTATCGGTTATATCAACTCTCCAGGTGGAATAACCGCCGTCGTGCTGCGCAGCTTCTTTTCCGTTTACAAAAACTTTTGCGGAAGAGTTTGCGCCGTTGATTTCAAGATAGCAGCGCTCGCCTTCCGGAAGTTCGGATTTTGCAATGGTTTTGGTATAGCGGCAGGTTCCGCGGAAATAATCGTTTCCGCCGTCCTGACCGTCAACGCTGTTCCAGCTGTGGGGAAGATCCACAGTTTCTGCTTCGCAGGCGGGTTTGGAAAAAATCCATCCACTGTTGATGTTAAGAATATTTCTCATGCTGTTTTTTTCCTTTACTCATAAAAAGTTTATAGACAATTATAATATAAACAAGGCGGTTTTATCAACCGCCGTGTTTATAAATCTCAATTTGAAAATCAAGCCTGTGCGGCTTTTCTTTCGGTAAGTTCTCTGGTCATCTGTTCAAGGGTTGCTTTGTCGATGTTATAGATATATTTGATAGCTACCCACATAAGAATACCGCTGAAGCAATAAAGACCTGCTACAAGCCAGCACATATTGGTTGCGGTTGCAAGGCTCTGGCCTTCGGTTCCGAGATCGGAAACATAACCGAGGGTTCCCATAAGAAGGAGAACGATGGAGGGGCCGATGCCCTGTGCAAGTTTTCTGAAGAAGGAATGGATGGAATAAACGGTACCTTCTTCTCTGGTTCCGAATTTCCATTCGTTATAATCGATTGCGTCAGCCATAAATGCCCAGGAAACGCAGGTGTAGATACCAAGACCGAGTCCGAAAATGCTGAGGGAAATCATATAAACGCCAAGAGCAAGACCTTTATCCGGAACAAGCGGGAATACGAACATAAGAACGCTGCCGATCATGGAAGCGAATGCGCCATAGGAAGCGGCTTCTTTTTTACCGTATTTGTTAACAAGTTTTTTGATGAAGGGCATGAAAACAAACATCGGAAGGAAACCGATAAGCTGAACAACGCCGGAAAGCTGTGCCTGACCGAAATATGTAGCAAACATAATGGTGGTGGCGGTGGAAGCGGACTGCATTCCGAGGAACATTGCCATTGCGCCAACGGTTGCACCCAAAGCGGCACGGTTTTTGAAGAAGTTTCCGAATGCTTTGATTACGTTGAATTTCTGCATCTCGTTGGTTCTGACAGAGTTTACGACAACGCGGAAACGAAGCATTTTAAGCATGAACATGAAGGAAATGAATCAGAGAACGCCCATGATAAG
>JAZTXW010000107.1:0-7227 GCA_045636625.1 Oscillospiraceae bacterium | reverse complement strand
ATCCGGCGCATGGCTTTCCTCAAGCGATAAACCGATTTTTAAACGGAATAAAAATAAAAGGACCGCCCTTTAAAGGGCGGTCCTTTTATTTTTATTCCGTTTAAAAATCGGTTTATCGCTTGAGGAAAGCCATGCGCCGGATATCATAAGCAAAAGAGCAAAAAGATATTTCATATCCGGAATTTCCCGGAAAACCAAAAGCGAAATCGCTGTTGCGACAAAGGGTGTTGCCGCGGAAAAAACGCTTGTTCTTGCCGCGCCAAGATATCTTTGGGCATAGACAAAAACAAAAATACTCAAACCGTAGGAAATAAGTCCAAGAAGAAGCGCAAGAAGAACGCTTTGAAGATTTTCTGCCTTTTCTCCGGAAAGAACCGCAATAAAAAAGTTCGTTCCGCCGCAGAAAATCCCTTTTATCAGAACTATTATCATCGGGTCTTTCGAGGAAAGGGCGTTTGTGCAGTTGTTTTCAATTCCCCAAAGAATCGCGGAAAGAAGAACAAACGCCGAGCCTTTTGAAAAAACAAAGGACGAACTTCCCTCAAAAGAAAGGAGCATGCAGGAAAATACGGTGAAAATAATTCCGGCACCAAGGCGTCTGTTTATTTTTTCTCCGAAAATAAAGAAAGCGATGAGCGCCGTTGCGACGTATTCAAAGTTGTTAAGCAAAGAAGCATTTGCGGCGGAAGTTATGCGAAGCCCGTACATAAGGCTTAAAGGAGCGGCGATATCAAGCAGAATCATCCCTGAAACATACGGGAATTCCTTTTTGGTAAAATTTCTGTTTTCGGAATTTCTGCCGGATTTTTTCCTTAAAAAAGCTATCGCGCCCATTCCGATTCCTGCTCCGATATAAAGCAGGCCGGCCATCATGGTGGAAGGTATTTTTTCAAGAAGAAGTTTTGAAAAAGGCGTGCTTAAGGCATAGAGAAAAGCGGAAAGAAGGGCAAGAAATATTCCGTAATTATTCAATTTTCTCATCGTTTTCCGCCCAGAAGATATTCAAGAATTTCCGCGGCGTTGGTATCGGGTTTAACTTTCGGCATAACATTTTCGATAATTCCGTTTTCGTCGATCACAAAAGTGGAACGTACCGTTCCGAAAGAAACTTTTCCGTAATTCTTCTTTTCCTGCCATGCGCCGAAACTTTCGATCACTTTGTGTTCGGGGTCGGAAAGAAGGATAAAAGGAAGGTTATATTTTTCGGCAAATTTAACGTGAGAGGAAACGGAATCCTTGCTTATTCCGATGACGGAAACATCAAGGGTTCTGAATTTTTCAAAACTTTCCGCAAAAGCACAGGCCTGGCGGCTGCAGCCGGGGGTGTTGTCTCTTGGGTAAAAATAAAGCACAACTTTTTTGCCGAGGAAGGAAGAAAGGGAAACTTCGTTTCCGTCCTTATCAAGAAGGGTGAAATCCGGGGCTTTTGTTCCTTTTTCGAGCATTGAGGAGTCTCCTTTTTTAATTTTGTTATTTTTTGATGTTGAGAAGGCGAAGCGACCAGAGAACGGTTATAAGGCAAACTCCTACATCCGCAAAAACAGCAAGCCAGATCGGAGCGTAGCCAAGCGCACCGAGAACGAGAACGGCAACTTTTACTGCCATAATAAAAATCACATTCTGGCGAACGCAGGCCATGATTTTTTTTGCGGTGGAAATTGCGGAAGGAAGTGCGGAAAGTCCGCCTTTCATAAGAACAATATCGGCGGATTCAATAGCCGCGTCTGTTCCCATACCCATTGCTGCGCCGATATCCGCCGCAGCGAGCACGGGAGCATCGTTTATGCCGTCGCCGACAAAAACGGTTGTTCCGGTCTTCTTGATTTCTTCGGTTCTGGTAACTTTGTCTTCCGGCATAAGGGAGGCAAAATATCCGTCAAGACCGCATTTTTCTGCGATTTTTGCTGCGGCGTGCTCATTGTCTCCGGTGAGCATGAAGCTGTGCTCAACACCGAGATTTCTGATGCTTTCGATGACAAAAGAGGATTCCTCACGAACGGTATCTTCGAGGAAAATGCTTCCGGCAAAGACGGAATCAACCGCAACATAAAGGCTTGCGCCGGGTGTTTCGGGAAGAAGGGTGTTTGTGTGCTCAAAAAGTTTTTTGTTTCCGCAAATTACGGAAACATCGCCGAAATTTACGGTAACTCCTTCGCCGGCGATCTCGTTTATTTTATCCGCGGAAGGGAATTCGATTCCGCGTTTTTCTGCTTCGGCAACGACGCATTTTGCAATGGGGTGGTCGGAAAGAGCTTCCGCCGCGGCGGCATAGCGAAGGATATCATCTTCGGAAAAATCTCCGGCTGTTCTGATTTCCGCAACACGGAGCATTCCGGAGGTGAGAGTTCCGGTTTTGTCAAAAACGGCGTTTTTAACGTTTGCAAGGCGTTCGCAATATTCCGAACCTTTTATGATTACGCCCTGTTTCGAGGCTGCACCGATTCCCGCGAAATATGCAAGAGGAACGGAAAGAACAAGAGCGCAGGGGCAGCTTGAAACAAGGAAAACAAGCGCGCGGTGTGCGCTTTCGGAAAAACCGAGCCAACCGAAAATCCACGGAACAAAGAAAACAAGAAGAGCAAGGACGATTACGATAGGAGTATAAATTTCGGAAAAACGGGTGATGAATTTTTCCGTTGCGCCTTTTTTGGCAGAAGCGCCTTCCACCATTTCGATTATTCTTGCGGCGGCGGAATCGCCATAGCCGCTTACTGTTTCACAATGTGCCGGGCTTCCGAGAACGACGCATCCCGCTTTGAGGATTTCGCCGGTTTCGATGTGAACGGGAAGACTTTCGCCGGTAAGGGCGGAAGCATCCGCCATTACGCTTTCGGAAAGGACGCGGCAGTCAAGCGGAACTCTTTCGCCGACTTTTACGATTATTTCGGTTCCGATTTCAACGCTTTCTGCGGGAACTTCCTCAATGTCGCCGTCGTTGGGACAAATGATATTTGCGGTATCCGGTCGGATATCCGCAAGGGCGGAAATGTTCTTTTTGGAACGGTCAACAGCAAGTCCCTCAAGGTTTTCACCGAAAGTGAAAAGAAGGGCAACCATGGTGCCTTCAACATATTCTCCGATAATGAAAGCGGCAACAACGGCGATTGACATAAGGGTTTCTTCGCCGAAATGCAAATGGATAAGATCTTCAAAACCTTCCTTGAAAACCTCTCTTCCCACGACAATAGTAACCGCAAGGCAGATCCACAGGGCAAAGGGCTTAATGAACGGAACGAAGCTGAGAGCGAAAATCAGCGCGCAGATTCCGGAGACCAGAAGTTCCTTTTTGATTTCGGAACTGTCTTTTCCGCCGTGGCAGGCGCAGGAATGACCTTCGCAGTCGTGTCCGCAGGAACAGTGATCATCGTGACAATGGTCATGGTGATGTTCATGATGATGTTCGTGTCCGCAGCAATCGTCGTGGCAATGTTTGTGTTCGTGTTCATGTTCGTGTTCGTGACATTTGCAGGCCATTTTTTAGTCCTCCTCAACATGTGAAATTCCGGTGCAGAGAATTGCGCCGACGTGGGCGTCATCAAGGGAATAATACATCTGTTTTCCCTCCCGGCGGCTTTTGATAAGTTTTGCGGATTTAAGTACCGAAAGCT
This sequence comes from Oscillospiraceae bacterium, assembly GCA_045636625.1. Taxonomy (GTDB): domain Bacteria; phylum Bacillota; class Clostridia; order Oscillospirales; family Ruminococcaceae; genus UMGS1668. The sequence goes on along the minus strand of JAZTXW010000107.1, from coordinate 3,619 downwards.
GATGCGAAACTGCGCTCTGGCTCATTTCAAGAATTTCACAGATGCAGCAGACGCACATTTCGCCTTCGGAAAGTGCCGCAAGAATGCGTATTCTTGTTTTGTCTCCGAAAACCTTGAAAACCTCCGCGGTTTTTTCAAGAACGGTTTCCGAAGGCATATTTGCCTTTGTCTGGGCAATTATATGGGCATGTTCCGGATGTATATCGGGCATTATATCAGCTCCTGAAAAATATGAATACATGAACAACTGTTCATGTGTATAAACCGAGTATAAACCCCAAAAAGATTTATGTCAACAGCGGGAATAAAAAATTTACAAATAAAATGTTTAATTGAGACGGTTTTTGTGATATTGTATTGTAAACGAAGAAAACAGGAGGTTTTCAAATGTCTTTTTATGAAGAACAGGACCGGATTCCGGAAGACGAAAGCCGCACGGCGGTTTACCATACCGGAAACGGTTTTTATAATCCATATATTGAGCCTCTTTGGAAAAAAGAGAGAAGACTTATCCGCACCGCCGGAAACGGAATCGGTCTTGCGGCTCTCGGATATGTTGCGCTGTCGCTTCTTACGGGGGTTATTTATACGGTTCTTGTCCGGATACTCCATCCTGCGGCAAATATCCACGGGCTTCTTTATGTTACGGAAACCACCGAATGGGCTTTCACCCTTGCAAATTATATTTTTGTCCTGTTGGTTCCATTCGGAATTTATGCCCTTTGCGTAAAAATGCCTTTCAGGGTGGCGGTTCCTATCCGAAAAGCAAAGGCGGACCTCACCTTCTACGGAGTTTTTATCGGTCTTGGGGCAAGCGTTGTGGCTTCCTATGCGACAACTTATTTGCAGCTTGGACTTGAAGCAATAGGCATCGGAATAACAATGCCGGAATACGAAGTCCCCGAAACCCTTCCGGGAATAATTCTTTATGTAATATCGCTTACGGTTGCTCCGGCATTTATTGAGGAAATCGTTTTCCGCGGAATCGTTATGCAAAGCCTGCGCCGCTTCGGCGATATGTTTGCGCTTGTTGCGTCCGCGCTTATTTTCGGAATCTTCCATCTGAATCTTATCCAGATGCCCTATGCTTTCATTCTTGGCCTTTGCATCGGATATCTTGTAATGCGTACCGGTTCCCTTTGGGTGGGGATCATAATCCACCTTCTCAATAACGGAATTGCGGTGGCTTTTGAATTTGCATACCCGCGTATGACCGAGGAAATTTATTATCTTTCAAACTCTGTGTATAATTTTGTGTGCGCAATACTTTCCGTAGCGGCAATTCTGTTTGTTGTAGCAAGGTATAAGGATATTTTCCGCATTGAGCCAAGCCGAAGCGTCCTTACTTCCGGAAAAAGATGCCTTTATTTCCTGACTTCTCCGGCGCTGATAATCGCGATGCTTGCCGCGGTGATAATGACCCTTCCGAATATCCATATTCTCTGACGGGCGGTGGATTCGATGACTGATGAGGAATATATGCGCGAGGCGCTTGAACTTGCAAAAAAAGCGGCGGAACTTGGAGAAGTTCCGGTTGGAGCCGTTGCCGTCTGGGACGGAAAAATCGTGGGAAGAGGGATGAATCTTCGGGAAACGGACAAAAACGCTTTGCGCCATGCGGAAATTGCCGCCATTGACGAAGCCTGCCGGAATCTCGGCGGATGGAGACTTTGGAAATGCGATCTTTATGTGACCCTTGAACCTTGCCCGATGTGCGCGGGCGCGATTATAAATTCAAGGATACGCAGGGTGATATACGGTGCCTCCGACCCGAAGGCAGGTTCCTGCGGAAGCCTTGCAAATCTTTTTGAAATGCCGTATAACCATAAACCGGAAGTTGTTTCCGGGGTTCTTGAGGATGAATGTTCCGGAATACTAAAAGAGTTTTTTGCAAAGCTCCGCGAAAAAAGAAAAAACGAAAAACCGTCCGAATAACCGGACGGTTTTTTTATTTAAAAACGGAGATTTCAGGTTTTGCAGCCCAAAAAGAAAAACGGCATACAATGTAATGTGCCCGCGGAAAACGGGCTTTATATAGCGGAAACGGTAATTTGCTTCGGTGGGTGCCGTTTCCGCATTTTTTGTTTTTAACCGGCGGAATCTAAGGTTAAATTGAAAATTTTTTGTAAACAAAGGCCGAATACTATTCCAATACAGGCTCAAACCCCGCTTCGAGGTTGACCTTTTTTATTGTTTTTGGTACAATAAACTGTAAAAATATATTTTAATAATATATTAAAGGGATTTTTTGCCGAAAAAACGGTTGTCCCGATATTTTAAGGAGATGTTTTTAAGATGAAAGAAGCAATCATTGCGCCATCGATCCTTTCCGCAGATTTTGCAAACCTCGGCCGGGAATGTGCCGATATGGAAAAAGCGGGAGCGGGCGAGCTCCACATTGACGTTATGGACGGACATTTTGTTCCGAACATAAGTTACGGTGCCCCCATCATGAAAAGCCTCCGCAAGGTCAACAAGATGTTCTTCGATACCCATCTTATGATTTCCGAACCGATCCGCTATATTGAAGATTTTGTAAAAGGCGGAGCGGACAGAATCACTTTCCATCTTGAATGTGACAACGACACTATGGAAGTCATTGAAAAAATCAGATCCTTCGGGGTCCTTCCGGCAATTGCAATAAAACCCGGAACCCCTTATGAAAAAGTTGTACCCTATCTTCCTTTTATCGATATGGTGCTTGTAATGACCGTTGAACCCGGTTTCGGAGGACAGAGCTTTATGGAGGATATGATGCCGAAAGTAAAAGCTCTCCGCGAAATTATCGACAAAGAGGGTCTTTCCGTAAACATTCAGGTTGACGGAGGAATTGACAAAAACACCATCGGAAAAGCAGCGGAAGCGGGAGCAAATATTTTTGTTGCCGGTTCGGCACTTTTCAAACAGGAAGATTACGCAAAAGCTGTTGCGGAACTTAAAGCCGCGGCAAAATAACAAAACCTATCCCATTGGAGGAAAACAATGTCATTTTTTGTAAAAGGCATACTTCTTGAACAGAAGAAGGAACCTATGCTTACAAGAAGCACCCTGGTGATGCGCCAGGAATTTGAATATTTTGAAAGTGATTTTCCCGAGGTTTCGTTTGAGGAACTTTCGAAAGAGCAGATAATCGAAATTGCGCGCCTTGCGGAAATTGTTGATGAAAGCGACGGAAAAATGCTTTGGGAAAAGCTTGAAAAAGCGGATCTGAGCGAAGGCGGAACTCTTGTTGTTGATGCCATTGATGACGAACCCTATATTTCAAGTCAGATGAGCATTTGCATCCACCAGCCGGAAAAACTTGCCGAAGGAATCGAACTTTGCGAACGTGTTCTGGCTCCGGAAAAAACCTATGTTGCAATGTACCGCCATATTTTCGATTCCAACTTCGGAATTCCGAGAAAAATCGGGAAATACACAGTCAAGAAAATCGGCGGACGCTATCCTGCGGAAAGCAGGGTTTACCGCCATATTCCCAAGGGCAAAAACTCCGTTATCATCGGTGCCTGCGCAATGCTCCACCTTGCAAGAGCGGCGGAAGAAGGCAGAAAGATGAGCACCTGCTTCGTAACGGTTGCGGGTGACGTTGTAAAAAACCCGAGGAATATCGAGGCACCCA
>JAZTXW010000106.1:0-2607 GCA_045636625.1 Oscillospiraceae bacterium | reverse complement strand
GGATCATAGTAGCCAACTTCTTCGATGAAACGGCCATCTCTGGGATAACGGGAATCTGCTACTACGATTCTGTAAAAGGGAGCTTTTTTAGCGCCCATGCGGCGCAGTCTGATTTTAACGGACATTGTGTTTTCCTCCTATGTTTAAATAAAATTTAAAACTTTGTTTTATCATTTGGCATATTGCCTAAAGACCTTTAATTAAAAGGGCATTCCGCCGAGGCCGCCTTTGTTTTCCATCTGGCTGAGCATCTGGCGCATTTTTCTGCCTTGTTTTCCGTTTCCGGAAAGCTGTTTCATCATCTTCTGCATTTGCTCGAACTGTTTCAGAAGGCGGTTTACGTCGGAAACTTCGGTTCCGGAACCGGCAGCAATTCGTTTTTTGCGTTTTGCGTCAATGATGGAGGGTTTTGCCCTCTCTTTTTTTGTCATGGAATTGATGATTGCCTCTGTTCTGCGGAGCTGTTTTTCGCCTTCAGCTTCCTGTTCATCGGTAAGCTTTGTTTTTGCACCGGGAAGCATGGAAACGATAGAACTGAGGGAACCCATTTTTTTGACCTGTTTCATCTGCTCGAGCAAATCATTGAGGTCAAAGCTGTTTTCTCCCATTTTCTTGGCCATTTCCTCGGCCTGTTTTGCGTCGAACTGTTCCTCCGCTTTTTCGATAAGGGTAAGAACGTCGCCCATTCCGAGGATTCTGGAAGCCATACGGTCCGGATGGAAAGCTTCGAGATCGGTGAGTTTTTCGCCTGTACCGATAAATTTAATGGGAGCGCCTGTAACTGCTCTTACGGAAAGCGCAGCACCGCCACGGGTGTCGCCGTCCAGTTTAGTCAGGATCGTTCCGGTGATGCCAAGCTTTTCGTTGAAAGCAGCAGCAACGTTTACTGCGTCCTGACCGGTCATGGAGTCGATTACCAGCAAAATCTCTTCAGGTTTAAATTCATCTTTAAGTCCCTGAAGCTCATCCATAAGCTCGGTATCAACATGAAGACGACCGGCTGTATCCAGGATGACGATATCGTTGCCGTAATCCTTTGCGTGAGCAACGGCTTTTTTAGCAATGGTAAGGGGTTCGATCTGTCCCATTTCAAAAACCGGAACATCGATCTGTCCTCCGACCACTTTAAGCTGGTCGATTGCCGCAGGACGGTAAACGTCGCACGCAACAAGAAGCGGTCTTCTGCCCATTTTTTTGAAATGAAGAGCAAGTTTTCCCGAATGGGTGGTTTTACCGGAACCCTGAAGACCGACCATCATAATGATTGTCGGAATTTTTGAAGAGAACTGAATCCTTGCGTTGGATTCGCCCATCAAAGCGGTGAGTTCCTCGTTTACGATCTTTATAACGTGCTGGGCAGGAGTCAAGCTTTCAAGAACTTCTGCGCCAACAGCTCTTTCGCTTACTTTTGCAACAAAGTCTTTTGCAACCTTATAGTTGACGTCCGCTTCAAGAAGAGCAAGACGGACTTCGCGCATGGCGGCCTTTACGTCGCTTTCGGTAAGCTTACCTTTGTTTCTGAGTTTTTTGAAAACAGAGGAAAGCTTATCGGATAATCCTTCAAATGCCATAAATTCCTCCGTTAATCGTTAAGATGACCCGCAACTTCAACAATTTTCATTGTGTGCTGGGTGATGTCTCTGATGGTCGCTCCGCGGATACTGTCATCTTCGATTGCGTGGGCTTCGCTTATGATAGTATCAAGTCCGCGTTGGATTTCGCGGAAACGTTTTGCAAGGCCAAGCTTATCTTCCATTTCAAGAAGAGTAGCTTCCGCCCTTTTGATGGAATCGCGAACACCCTGCCTTGTAATGCCGAGATGCTCCGAAATTTCAGCAAGGGAAAGGTCATCGTTATAATAATAATCGATCACGTCCTGCTGTTTTTCAGTAAGGATCTCTCCATAGAAATCGAATAAAAGAGAAATATTCATATCCTTCGGCACTGTGTTCACCTCCTTCTTTTTGTAAAGTGATTTGCTTTACAATTACCTAATTATTATAAAGGAAAAACGCCCATGTGTCAAGCACTTTTTGGGCGTTTTTTATGATTTTTTCTATTAAATTTTAGTGAAAAAAGCAGATTTATATTATGCTTCAACAGGGAAAACGAAAATAATATTTACCGCATGTTTTCTGATATAGTTTGCATCAACAGCGGTTATTTTTCCGTCGCCGTCAACGTCGCCGGCAATTTTCTGTTCCTCGGTCGGAGTTTCAAGTTTTGCCGCGATAAGGCGCGCTTTATACGCGTCATAAACGTTAACAAGTCCGTCTCCGTTGATATCGCCGTAGGTTATATTGACGTACGAAACCGCGGTATATCCGTTCCACTTTCCGTCAACAATTTCCCAGGTGGAGTTATCTTCGGGATATCTAATGGTGTCAGCATCTTTATCGAACGATCTCATCGCGTTATCAGCCGCTGTTACATTCGGAGCATCTCCTTCAAAACGGTAATCGTTGATTCCGCAGTTATAGAAAGCTCTGTTGCCGATATTCTTTACCGTTCCCGCAATCTCAAGATAACCTGTCATTCCACTACAGTTATAAAAAGCAAGAGCGCCTATGCTGTCAACACTGTTTCCGAGGACAAGCCCGGTAAACC
>JAZTXW010000105.1:0-2845 GCA_045636625.1 Oscillospiraceae bacterium | reverse complement strand
TTCTGCAAAATATTTATTGATTTTTTCTACGATTTCTTCGCATTTAACTCCGTGGACCTCGCAAGCTTCTTCAATGCTTTCGCCGCGGGACATCGGACAACCGAGGCAATGCATTCCCATTTCAAGGAAGAAAACGCCGGTGTCTTTATCGTAATCAAGAACGTCGCCGATGATGGAATCTTTGGTAACCTGATATGCCATTTTTAATATCTCCTTTTAGAACAATATATGTATATTATAATTCCCAAACGATTGATTTTCAATATATATTTAAAAAATCATTCATTTGATTTCTGAACATGCTCGCAAATTTCTTTAAGCACGCATTTATCGCATTGCGGTCTTCTTGCAACACAGACTGCTCTTCCGTGAAGAACCATTCTGTGGCAGAAGTTATTGGATTCTTTGGGATCAAGGATTTCACGAAGCTCAATTTCACATTTTGCCGGATCTTTTGTTGTGGTAAAACCGAGAAGATTCGTTATTCTTATGCAGTGCGTATCGCATACCACAGCAGGTTTTCCGTAAATATCTCCAACAACAAGATTCGCGGTTTTTCTTCCGATTCCCGGAAGCTTAATAAGTTCCTCAACGGTATCCGGAACGATTCCGCCGTATTCATTGACAAGCATTTTTGCCGCAAGAGAAATATCATGCGCCTTTGTTTTATAAAATCCGCAGGAACGGATTATATCGCTTATGTCCTGTTCATCCGCTTCCGCAAGCGCTTCAAGCGTCGGATATTTTGAATAAAGCACCGGTGTTACCATATTGACTCTTGCATCAGTGCATTGAGCCGCAAGCCGCGTTGCAAAAAGAAGTTCGTGCGGTTTAACATATTCAAGGGAGCAAATTGCGTCCGGATATTCTTTTTTAAGGAGTTCAACAGCTTTTGCTGCAAGTTCTTTTTTGTCCAAAAAAATCCCTCCATTCTTATCCTAAAGAATATTCTTTTTGATCTGTATTGTCAAGATTTCGTTTGATTTGTATCGGATTGGGTATTGCAAAATTTTCCGAAAAGATATATTATGTATTTATAAAATCGGTTAAAGGGGTGTTTTATTAATGGCACAGATTACCGTAAAAATTAAAGATAATCAGAAAGACGCATATAATGTTCGCCTTGCTGTTTTTGTTGCAGAACAAAAATTCCAGAATGAATTCGACGATATAGATAATATCTGCGAATATGTCACTCTTTATGACTGTGACAAAGCAATTGCAACCGGAAGATATTTCCCCGACCCCAAAGGCCGCGAAGATACTTTTATTTTCGGAAGAATTGCCGTCCTTAAACCTTACCGCGGCAACCATATCGGAATGGGTGTAATCGGCGCTCTTGAAACTGCCGCAAAACTCAAAGGCGGTAAAAAGGCTCTTCTTCTTGCCGAAGGACACGCGGTTGGTTTCTATGAAAAATGCGGTTTTAAAAAGACTGAAGACCGCACTGTTTACAGCGAAGGATGCCCTTGTTATTGGATGGAAAAAAATATTTAAAAATTTTTTAAAAAACACTTGCAATTTTTGTTTTGATGTTGTATAATAGTCAAGCACTCAAAAATTGCATATATCGCGGGGTAGAGCAGCTCGGTAGCTCGTCGGGCTCATAACCCGGAGGTCGTTGGTTCAAATCCTTCCCCCGCAACCAGAAAAAAGACTCTTAATCATTCGATTAAGAGTCTTTTTTGTTGTTCATATCCCAACAATGTTTATGCACAGATAAACACATACGAACTCTGCGCAGCTAAAAACGCTTTTTGTCTAAACATGAAAAACGAACTTAAATTTTATTTATAAACACCTTGACAAGTCCTTTGTTATAAATATATAATTGTATTGTATTAGGTGTAAGCCTCGATCCACGTTTGTCAGGGAAAATCTTGGCAAACGTTTTTTTGTACCGCCACTATGAAAGGATATGTTCAGATGGATAAAATCAAAAAACTCTGGCAAAAGTTTTTCCCTTTTTTGTGCATAATTTTAGGTAACATAATTTATGCACTTTCAATCAAACTTTTTGTTCTTCCTTCCGGAATTGCCCTTGGCGGAACAACAGGTATTGCGCTTATAATCGAATATTTTTTCCATATTCCGATTTCTGTATTTGTACTTGTATTCAATATAATCATGCTGTGCGTTGGCTATTTCATACTTGGAAAAGCCTTTGCCATGACAACCATCCTCAGTTCCTTCTGCTATCCTGTCTTCCTTGAAATTGCAAACCGCATTTTCGGAGATTATTATCTTACCGACGATATTCTTCTTTGTTCTGTCCTTGGCGGTATAGGAATAGGTTTCGCTCTCGGACTTGTAATCCGTTCCGGCGCTTCCACCGGCGGCATGGATATCCCTCCCCTTGTTCTCAATAAACTGTTCCATATCCCCGTTTCAACAACCCTTTATGCGCTGGATTTTATTGTTGTTGTTCTTCTCGCAATGTTCAAATCCATGGATCTTATCCTTTACGGCATTATCTTTACTTTCGTATATACTTTCTTTCTTGATAAAACTCTTGTTCTTGGAAAATCCAGAACAGAGATCAAAATCGTTACCAGAAAAGCACACGAAATCAAAGACGCTATTCTTACTCAGATCGACCGCGGCGTAACCCTTCTCCATGCGGAAACCGGTTACAAACGTTATGAAACCGAAGTTGTTATGTCAATTGTTTCAAACCGCGAAATTGCAAAGGTCGAACGTCTTGCACACAGCATCGATCCCAAATGTTTCATTATCATAAGCCGTGTTTCCGAAGTTCGCGGAAGAGGTTTTTCCGCCGCAAGAAAATATAAAAAACGTCCTGAAGAAATGTGATTTTATTATAATAAAAGTCCCGTGCTCATTT
>JAZTXW010000104.1:0-32117 GCA_045636625.1 Oscillospiraceae bacterium | reverse complement strand
CACAGAAATTCTATGTTATCGGCGGCGGCGAAATTATTCCCAATCCCGATCCCAAACCTGAAGATCCGGTAGTTCCCTAAGGACCCGAAGAAAAAGTTGCAGTAAAAATTGCAGAACTTCCCGTTAACGGCGACACCGTTCTTATTTATAACTCCGGTAAAGTAATGGGCGCAGCAGCAAGCGGCAAAAAAATGTCCGCGGTTGCAGCAGAAGTTGCAGATAACAAAGTTGCTGTTACCGAAGAAATGGCACAGCTTCTCGTAACTGTCGAAGGCGATAACTATATCTTCACTCTCGACGGCAAATATCTTACCTCCGCAGCAACCGGCAACGGACTCAGCCTTGCTGATGAACTTACTGACTGCGGCAAATGGACCATCACTGCTGCTGTTGACGGCGCATGGTACATCAAAAACGTAGGTGCAAACTATAACGGCAACTACAACCAGGCACTTGAATATTATTCCGGATTCACCACTTACGGAATCAAAGAGACCGCAATCTATCAGATGCAGCTCTTCCTTATCGAAAAAGCCGAATCCGGATCCAACAACGGAAAAATCACTTCCGCAGATCAGTTCGTATCCGGAACTTATGTAATGGTTACCGAACCCGGATATGCACCCGGCGTTCTTGACGGAACCTGGGTATCCGCTGTTCAGCCTGTTGTTTCCGGCGATAAAGTAACCGATGCACAGGGCGGAATCTGGACCCTTACCGTTAACGGCAATAAAGTAATCATTACCGATAACAACGGTGTATCCATCCAACCCAAAGGCGGAAATAACAACGGAATTTCCTCCGGCGCTTATGAATGGGAATGGAGATTTGACGAAGAAAAAGGAACTTTCGAATTCCTTGGAACCGGTTCCGATACTGTCAGATTTGCAAGCAACCACGGAAGCGAATATAAATTCCGCGGATACAAAACAAGCACTCTTGACGGAAGCTATGCATCCGGATATTCCGATGATTTCACCCTTTATGCTTATGCGGAATCTTCCGAAGGTTCTGTTCTTCCTTCCGAAGGCGATAAAGTAGTTCTTTATAACCTTTCCGCACAGGGCGTTCTCGGAGCACAGAACGACAACGTTGATTCTCCTGCAATCAACAATGTTCTTTCCGTTATCTGGGAATATGACGGCGGAATCTTCACCGCACAGCCTGAAAACGGCGGTGTGATTTTCGAAGTTTCCAAAAACGGCGAATATTTCCGTTTTTATAACGAAGCTTACGGCTATCTTTCTTCCAACGGAACCGGAAACAATGCTTTCTATACTCAGGAAGCTTCCGATGATGCCGATTGGAAAGTAATGGAAGGTAAATCCGGCGGTTGGTTCCTTGAAAGCAGAACAGCAAAATTCAATGGAACTTACAGCCAGTACCTTGAATATTACAGCGACAGCTATAAAACATACAGCATGTACAATGTTACCGATTATGATATTTATGAATTCTTCTTCTATCCTCTTGAAGAATCCGTAAATACCTATAAAGACATTGTTCATGTTCCCGAAGTTGAATTTGTAAGCGGCGATGATTCCGCATACGTCGGTAAAGACTGGGTTGTTGAATTCGAAATCGACAGCGCATTCCCCATGAAAGAGGGAACCGAACTCAAAGCTGAATTCGGCAGCGCAGTAAACGGCGAATACACCAAGATCTGCGACGCAGTTATTACCGGTCCGGTAAACGGAATTTATACCGCAACTGTTCCCGCAGAAGAACTTGCAAAAGCAACCGGTTATGCATCTCTTGTTTTCACCGCTGAATTCGAAGGCGATATGAGCATCGGTCACAGACTTGATGCTGACATTATCGATGAACCTTCCATCGGCGCGGTAACTCCTCTTGCAAACGCAGAAACCAGGGAAGAAAAACGTCCCGAAATTTCCGCAGAGATCATCAACGCAGGTGAAGACGCAACCGTAACCATGACCGTTAAAGGCGAAACCGTTGACGCAGTTTATGCTGACGGAAAAGTAACCTATATTCCTTCCGAAGATATGGAAGACGGCAGAACCACCGTTACTGTAAATGTTGTTCGTGCTGACGGAAAAGAAACTTCCAAAACCTGGAGCTTTACTGTCGGCGAAGCTCAGTACGAGTTCTATTTCGGACAGCTCCACAGCCATACCACCTATTCCGACGGTTCCGGCTCTCTTGAATCCGCTCTTCAGTATATTGCAAACCTTCCGGAATCCGCAAACGTTGACTTCGTTGCATTTACCGATCACTCCAACTATTTCGATAATTCCAGTGACGTAAACCCCGAAGGCGCTCTTTATGATATGAGCCTTGCTTCCGCAAGCAACCAGAACACCTGGAACGCATATAAAAACGCAATTGCTGAATTCAACAATTCCCAGGGCGACGTAATCGCAATCGGCGGTTTTGATATGACCTGGTCCGGCGGGCCCGGCCATATCAACACCTTCAATACCCCCGGTATTGTATCCAGAAACAACTCCACTCTTAACAACAAAACCGCTGACGCAGGCATGAAAGCATATTATGCTCTTCTTTCCCGTGCTGAAGGCGCAGATTCCCTTAACCAGTTCAACCACCCGGGTTCCACCTTCGGTACCTTCAGCGACTTTGCATACTGGGATGCTCTTATCGACACCCGTATCCAGATGGTCGAGGTTGGTAACGGCGAAGGCCAGGTAGGCGCAGGCGGCTATTATCCCAGCTATGAATATTACACCATGGCTCTTGATAAAGGCTGGCATGTAGCTCCTACAAACAACCAGGACAACCATAAAGGCAAATGGGGTAACGCAAACGATGCCCGTGACGTAGTTATCACCGATAACTTCACCGAAGAAGGCATTTACGAAGCAATCCGTGCAATGCGTATGTATTCCACCGAGGATAAAAACCTTGAAATCGACTATACCGTAAACGGACTTATGCTTGGTTCTTCCATTACCGAAGTTCCTGAAAAACTCAATATCAACGTAACTGTATATGATCCCGATTCCTCCGATTCCATCAGCAAAGTTGAGGTAATCGTAAACTCCGGTAAAGTTGCATACAGCTGGAGCGATCCCGCAGATCTTGCTGACGGTTCTCTCGAGGCAGTTCTCGATCCCGAGTACAGCTACTATTACATCAGAGTAACCGAAGGCGACGGCGACCTTGCAGTAACTGCTCCTGTATGGGTTGGCGAAAGCCTTAAACTTGGAATTTCCTCCGTAGTATGCGGAACTTCCACCCCTGTTACCGGTGAAGAACTCACCATTACCACAACTCTCTTCAACAGCGAAGACAAAGACGCAACCATCAAAAACGTAACTTACACCACTTCCGGCGGAAAAGTTATCGGTGTTGATGAAAACGCAAAAGAGATCAAAGCTTCTTCCACTGCTGCAGTTGAGTTCAAATATACTCCCGATACAGCAAAACTCACTACCGTAACCGTAACCGCAGTTGTTGAACAGGACGGTACCGAGTATGTATTCACCATGGACGTTGAACTTGACGTTCAGGATGCAGATAAACTTGTTTATATCGGTATTGATGCTTCCCATTACAACGAATATGTTGCAGGTAACTATAAAGACAGCATGGGCAACTTCGGCGCTCTTGCAGCAGGTTACAGCGTACGTACCGTTGAACTCAAAACCAGCGAAGAATTCATCGCTGCATGCTCCAACCCGAAATACAAAGCACTCATCCTTACCGCTCCTTCAAGACGTCTTGCAGCAGCCCAGAGCGACCCCAGAACCTACAGCGAAGCAGAGCTTGCTGCTATTGACGCATTCAACAAAGCTGGCGGCGTTGTAATTCTTGCCGGCTGGTCCGATAACTATGAGAATTACGATGTAATTATTAACAATCCCGCAACCAAACACATGGCAGAAACCCAGAACGAAGTTCTTGAAACTCTCGGTTCCTCCCTCAGAATCGGCGACGACGCAACTTACGATGACGTAAGAAGCGCAGCTGACGGTGTTGAAAAATGGAGACTCTATTTCAACACTTACGGTGATTCCTTCCTTACCGAAGGCGTTGAAGTAGATCCCGAAAATCCTTATGACAGACTTTATACCGAAGTATTCAGCCACTACGGCGGTGCTACTGTTTATACTGTCGACGGAACTATGCCTTCCACTGTTTCTCCTGTTGTATTCGGACATTCCAGCACCTATTCCGTTGACGTTGATAAAGACGGTCTCGGCGGCAATATTCCGAAATATGAATATTCCGAAGGCGACAGCCGCCTTATGGTAATGGCAAGCGAAAAACTTGAAGAACGCGGTCTTATCATCGTTTCCGGTGCCGCATTCATGTCCAACTTCGAAGTTCAGGCAACTATCGAAGACAGCGGTTCTGAAAAGAACTATTCCAACTACAAGATTTGCGAAAACCTTGTAAAATATCTTAACCCCGTAACCGTAAGCGATATTTCCGAAGTTAACGCACAGACCGAAGCAGGTTACAAATATACCATCGAAGGTATCGTAACCTCCAACGCTTCCGGATATCAGAAAGAAACCGCATTCTTCGACTGCATCTATGTTCAGGACGAAACCGGCGGTATCTGCTGCTTCCCCGTTGCAGGAAACTATAAGATCGGCGACAAAGTACGCATCACCGGTACCACCGAATTCTATCAGGGCGAACCCGAACTCCAGGTAAGCTCCATCGAACTTATCAGCGAAGGCCACGAAGTCAAACCCGAAGAAGTAACCGCAAAACAGATCAACGACCGTTCTGTTGAAGGCAGACTTGTAACCCTCAACGGTATCGTTGAAAGTTTTGAACTTGCAAACGGACTTGTTCAGACCATTATGGTAAAAGATGCAAACGGCGACGTTGCAAGAGTATTCATCGACGGTTATATCACCACCGGCGCAGACAACGAAATGCTCAGAACTGCTGTCGAATCCGACATCCCCAACCTTACTGTCGGACATGCAATCACCGTAACCGGTCTTGCTTCCTATGACAATACCTTCAATGCTCCCGAAGGTCCCTTCGCAAGAATCCGTATCCGCGACAGAGAAGAAATCGTATGCGAAGGCCATGACGAAGTCGTTGACGAAGCTGTTGAACCTACCTGCACCGAAACCGGTCTTACCGAAGGCAGCCACTGCTCCGTATGCGGCGAAGTATTTGTTGAACAGGAAGTAATCCCTGCTATTGGTCATGACCACAAATACGAAACCACCAAAGAGCCCGACTGCACCGAAAAAGGCGAATTCAGAAAATACTGCGCTAACTGCGGAGAAGAAGAATTCGGCGAAATCGAAGCTCTCGGACACGATTGGAGCGGTTGGAAAGAAATCGTAAACGCAACCTATGTCCGCGGCGGAATCTTTGAACGCAGATGCGAAAGAGATGATTGCTGCGCAGTTGAAAGGGTCACAACTCCGAAACTCGGAGATGACATCGACAACGGACACGACGGTCCTTCCTTCGAATTCATCGGAAATGATTCCAAAGAAGATGAAGAAAACCCCGAAACCGGTGCTCCCGCAGCTTCCGGTTCCGCATTTGCAGCAATCGCTGTTCTCAGCGCAGCTGTATATGTCTTTGGAAAAAGAAGATAAACCATAAAGCGTTTATAAAATTAAAAGTGCGCACCCCTATGGGTGCGCACTTTTTTTGAACAGTTTTATAAATATTCCCGATAAAATTGAATCTTTTTCGCTTTTAGAAGGAACGACAGAAAGAAGAAAAAGCGAAGCCATGCAAAGAAGACTTACCGCCGCAGGAGCCGAAGCGGAAAGAGCCGCTTCGGCGGTTTCGTTTCCAAAGGAAAAAACAGGATGACTTTCTTTCGAGAAAACAAGAAAAATTCTGAGTATGCCGGCGGTTATCGCTGCATGAAAAAAGCGGGAAACGATAAACGGAAAAAGCGGGATTTTACTCTCATTGGTGACGGCGGCAATCTGAAGAATGACAGAAAGCCCGGAAAAAGAAGCTATAGCTCCGGCAAGCATTACGGCGTAAAAACTTTCGATTTTGCCGCAGGCAAAACATCCTGCGGTAACTTCAAAAATTCCGGAAAAAATTGCTCCGGAAAGAGGAAATTCCGAAGGTTCCGAAAAAACAGAGGATTTTTGTATCGTTTCGGTAATTCCGCATGCGATAATTATAAAGGCACACATCCGGAAACAGCTTTCTGCGGCGGCGGAAACAGATTCAACGATACATGCCGGAACCGGAAGTTTTTTTGTTGCAGGATATTCAGCCGGAAAAGTTTTTTTGGAAAAAAGAGAGAGAAAAAACGCAATTATTGCAGAAGACAAAAATTGCGCGGCAAAGATCATAAAACCGATTTTTGCGCTTTTAAAAACCCCTGCGCCAACAACGGAAATCAGGAACGGCGGACCCGCATTTACGCAATAACAGAGCATTCTTGCGGCGGTTTTGCGGTCGAGAAGATCTTTTACTACAAGATCATTGATGTTTTTTGCCGCCGCAGGATATCCCCCGATAAGCGCTGAAAGCAAAACACCGCCGCAATTTTCAGGGATCTTTAAAAACGACGTAAAAGGAAGAAAAAGCTTTTCGAAAAAATCAGAAGCGGTGCTTCGGCATATAAAAATTGAAATTGCCATAAAAGGAAAAAGCGCCGGAATAACGGAAAAGGAACACAGATGCAAACCTTTTTTTATTCCGGCGCTCAATTCAGCTCCATTAAAAATAAAAATTGCACAAAGTGCCGCCGCACATATCGCGGTAAGAAAATTTTGTTTTGTCAAAAAAGAATCAACCCTTTAAAGCAAGTTTGGAACAATTCGCGCCTTGATGAAAAGCGTGTAATGTGTTATCATAAATCTATGATAATAAAATTGATTTTAGAAAGGGGAAGTGCTTTTTGAAAAAACTTTTTGCTTTCATTTTAATATTTGCTCTTTTGCTTTCCGGCTGCGGCGCGGAAAAAATCGGAACGGATTACGATTTTTCAAAAATCATGGAAGAAACAATGGAAAATATAATCGAAAATACTCCGAATCCCGGTCACAGCAGTATTGCCGGTGAATGGTCGGTAATGGTTGCCGCAAGAAGCGGAGCAGAGGTTCCTGAAGGTTGGTATGATATTTATTACGAAAACCTTTGCAGAACCCTTGAGGAAAAAGCCGGTGTTCTTACAAATACAAAACACAGCAACTATTCAAGAGCGGCCCTTACGGTGACCGCAATCGGAAAAGATCCGACAGATGTTGCCGGCTATAACCTTTTTGAGCACCATTCCGATTTTGATTTTGTTTCGAACCAGGGACTTCCCGGAAGCATTTTTTCTCTTATCTCTCTTGATTCCGTCGGCTATGAATTTCCGGATGTTGACAGAGAAATTTTTATCGAAACAATTCTTGCGGAGGAATATGAATGTGGCGGTTGGGCTTTGCAGGGTGATGAACCGGACGTTGACATAACAGCCCAGGTTATTCAGGCTTTTGCGCCCTATTACGGAACGGACGAAAGAATAACTGCCGCGGTTGACAGAGCTGTTGAGCATCTTTCAGAAGTCCAGCAGGAAAACGGCGGATTTTTCGCATGGGAAGGCGAAAACGTCCAGACGACCGCCCAGGTTATAATAGCCCTTTCTTCCATCGGAATCGATATCCGTACCGATGAACGCTTTATTAAGGAAGACGGCTGGATAGGTTCCTATTTCATGCAGTATTACCTCGGAGACGGAGAATTCTGCCACACTCTCGGAATGGCAAAGGACCCCATGGCAACGGATCAGTGCATGCAGGCAATGGTTGCTCTTCGCCTTTTTGAAAACGGTGAAAGATATTATGATTTTACAAAAATAAAATAATTCAGAAAACGGTGAGGGTTTTCCCTTACCGTTTTCTTTCCGATAAAGCTACAATAAAAAAGCTCCCCGTTCAAAGAACGGGGGTCTTTTTTGATTATTTATCTTTTTTCTTTGCAAATTTAGGATTTTTTGTGCGTTTTTTCTTAACGGAATAACCCATCTGGCCGATTTTTTTGCCCTGTGCAAAATATTCGCCGTGGGAATAGAACATAACTCCCGCTTTGCGAAGATCAAGTTTTCCGTCCTCATCGATATATTTGTCGTCAACCTGAATTGCAACAATCTCTGCAATGAACATATCGTGGCTTCCGAGATGTTTGACCTCGGTGACCTTACATTCAAGAGAAATGGGGCTTTGCGCAAGGATAGGTGCGGAAACTTTGGATGCGGGGAGAGCGGTGAGTTTCATCTCTGCAAATTTGTCGGTGTCTTTGCCGGAACGAACTCCGCAAAAATCCGCCGCGCGAACAAGGGAATCGGTTGTTACGTTGATTACGAATTCGCCGCTTTCAGCAATAAGATGGTGGCTCCATCTTTCGGGACGGACGGAGATATAAGTCATTGCGGGGCTGGAGTTGATGATTCCGGTCCATGCAATGGTGAGTACGTTGGGTTCTTCAACAGTTCCGCAGGTAACAAGTGCTGCGGGAAGAGGAGAAAGAAGAGTTGCGGGTTTCCAAACTTGTTTAGCCATAATTTTCCTCCGGATAATTTTTATAATATATTATTATATCATTCCTGATATAATTCCGTCAATACAATTCAGCTTTCCGTTTGACCGAAGGCGCAGGCGAAGCAAAGCTATGGTACATAAAAAAACCATTTTTTACATGGAATTTTTTATTGCTTTTTTGTAAAAAATAAATTCCGGGTGATTCAATGGAAAAACTGAAAAATGACGGAAAAATTTTTGCTCTCGGCGCAGCGGGATATTTTCTGCTCGAAACTTTATGGCGCGGCCACAGCCATTGGTCAATGGCGGTTGCAGGAGGGATTTCGCTTTTATGCATGGTAAAAATTTTCAGGAAACTGAAGGATGTTCCGCTCTATTTTAAATCATTGATAGGCGGAATGGTAATTACCGCAATTGAATTTGTTTTCGGGGTTGTTTTCAACATAATTCTCGGAATGTCCGTATGGGATTATTCTTCCGTTCCGGGAAACATTCTTGGACAGATCTGTCCGGTTTTCAGCCTTCTTTGGTGCGGGATCGGTTTTGCTGTTGCTTTTTTTGAAAAAATAATTTCCTCGGAAAAGATCGTTTTTTTCAAAAAAGCTTTGCCGTAAAATTTCCTGAATATAAACAAAACTTCGGTAAAAAATAATACCGAGGTGAAAAAAGAATGAGCAGTAACAGAGAGAAACTTAAAAATATGGGAGGACCGGCGTTTGAAAACGATACTAAAAAAGTAAGACATTTTGGAACTTTCAATCCGATGCAACAGGAACGTATCATTACTCATATGAATACAATTGGTTCCAAAAAAGAAGAGATGCGCCGCTCCAATGGCTCGATTAATATCAAGGATATGATAGATATCGATTCTATCTGATGTCTTCGAAAAGTTTCCGCAGGGGAGAAGGATGAAGTTTCTCCTTTGCTACATATTAACCCAAAAACTCCTTCCGGAATAAAATAGATTACGAAGGGAGGAAATACATATATGCCCGATTTTGATAAAGTTCCGTGTTGGTTCCTCGGCGCAAACGCGCCGAAAGGATATTGTTCCGGGTTTGAAAAGATTTTTTCCGTACCGCCGGATGGAAGATGTTTTTTGCTTAAAGGCGGACCGGGAACGGGGAAATCAACAATGCTCAAAAAGATCGCTTCCGTGCTCATTAAAAAAGGATTGAGCACGGAACTCGTTTTTTGTTCCGCGGATACTGATTCGCTCGATGCGGTCATGACTTCTGACGGAAAATTTGTTGCGGCGGATGCAACTTTGCCCCATGCGTATGAACCCAGATATCCCGGAACTACTGAAATTCCGGTTTCGCTGTGCGATTGCTGGGATGAAAAAATTCTCTTTGAGCACGCGAAGGAAATAAATGAACTTTTTGATGAAAACAGAAAACTCCATGAAGAAGCAAGAAGATATATTCTTGCTTCCTCATGTCTTCTTGAAGAAGCCGCAAAGCTTGGAATGGATTCGATTTTTTCAGAAAAAGTTGAAAAAACAGCAGCAAGAATCTGCATCAGGGAATTTGGAAGAAAAAACCGCGGAAAAGGAAGCGAAAAACAGCGTTTTTTAAGCGCGGTCACCGATAAGGGCGTTTTTTTCTTTGAAAATACTCCAAAAGTACTTTGTAAAAGGATCTATCTTATAGACGATGATTCCGGAGCGGTTTCAAGACTGTTTATGAATACTGTCAGAAAAATCGCGCTTGAGCACGGGATTGATATAATAACCTGTCCGTGTCCTCTTTTTCCTTCGGAAAAAATAGAACATATCTTTATTCCGTCGCTGAAACTTGGGTTTATGACCGAAAATCGCCGCCACAAAATCAGAATCTCACCGTACAGAACGATCCATTTCCGGCGTTTTGCGGACAGAAACAAATATTCCGAGCACAAGCTGCGTATTCGTTTTGCTCTGCGTTCGGCTAAAAATCTTATTTCAGAAGCTGCGGAATGCATGAAAGAAGCAAAGATCGTTCATGACAAGCTGGAGGGATTTTATATCCCGGCGATGGATTTTAAAAAAGCGGATGAAAAACTTGGAAAAATAATAAAAACATTTTAGAAATTGCGGTCCGGATATCCGGACTCCATTTTTGTTTTATAAAAAAGTACTGAATAACCGAAGAAGCAAGGTCAATATTAATTATGTACGATTCAGAAAAAAGAGAGGTAAAGAATGTTTAAGTTTTCGGGTTTTTCTCAAAAAGCCAACTCGGCGATAAATTCAGCAATGAATGAAGCATCGCTCCTCGGACATTCATTCGTTGGAACGGAACATCTTCTCTGGGGAATACTTAGGGAAGGGGATTGCCTCGGTTTTGAAAGCATTGAAGAATGCAAAATCAGCTGCGAAAAAATAATGGGGCAACTTCTTGAAAATATCGGAAGAGGAACCAAATCAACTCTTTCTCCTTCGGATTTTTCTCCTCTTTGCAGAAAGGTTCTCGAAAATTCACTTATGGAAGCAAAGCGGATAAATTCCCTGGCGGATATAGGAATGATCATAACAGCAATGTTAAGAGAACCGGACTGCAGTGCGGTAAAATATCTTTCTTCAGCGGGATGCGACTTGAACGCACTTTTCAGGGAAGTCAATTCTCTTGTTCCTTCGGCGGAGGTTTTACAGAAGGAGAAGCAGAAAATAAAAACTCCGGGTCTCGATAAATACGGCCGGGATCTTACAAGGCTTGCAAGGGAGAATGCTTTTGATCCGGTTATCGGAAGGGAAAAAGAAATCAACAGGGTGATACAGATCCTTTCCCGACGGACCAAAAATAATCCTTGTCTTATAGGCGATGCAGGGGTTGGAAAAACGGCCATTGCGGAAGGGCTTGCACAAAGAATTGCAAAAGGAGAAGTTCCGGACAGCCTTAAAAATAAAAAACTTTGTTCCCTCGATCTGTCGCTTATGATTGCCGGAACTAAATATCGCGGGGATTTTGAGGAGAGAATAAAGACAGTTATAGACGAAGTTATACGTTCAAATAATATAATCTTGTTTATAGATGAGGTTCATACTATAGTAGGTGCAGGTGCGGCAGAGGGAGCGATTGATGCTTCCAACATTCTTAAACCCCAGCTTGCAAGGGGAGAACTTCAGATTATGGGAGCGACAACCGCGGAGGAATACCGCAAGTTCATAAGAAAGGAAAGCGCCCTTGACAGAAGGTTTCAAAGTGTTTCGGTTGATGAACCGGATATTCCCACAGCAATAAAAATTCTTGAAGGACTTAAAGACCGGTATGAAAAATTCCACGGAACCATAATAACCGATTCTGCAATAGAATCCGCGGTAAGACTTTCGGTAAGATATCTTCCGGAAAAACGCCTTCCGGATAAAGCGATAGATCTTATAGATGAAGCCTGTTCAGTAAAAGCGATAGAAGCAAAATCCTCGCTCAGGAAACTTGAAAACCTGGTTGCGGAGGAGGATATTGCCGCAGTGGTTTCTGCGGCAACGGGAATAAGCGCAGGACGCATCACGGAGAACGAGAGCAGGCGTCTTATGAATCTTGAGGAGGAATTGCATAAGAGAGTAGCCGGTCAGGAAAAGGCCGTTTCGGCCGTTTCAAGGGCTGTGAGGAGGAATCGCTCCGGACTTCGGGATCCAAGAAGACCCATCGGTATTTTTATGTTCACCGGTCCTGCCGGAGTTGGAAAAACCGAACTTTCAAAAGCCCTCGCGGAAGAACTCTTCAGTGACGAAAAAGCTCTTATCCGCTTCGATATGTCAGAATATTCCGATAAAGCCTCCGTTACAAAACTGATAGGTTCTCCTCCCGGATATGTCGGATATGACGACGGCGGAAAACTTACGGAAGCGGTACGAAGAAGACCTTATTCCGTGGTGCTTTTTGATGAAATCGAAAAAGCGGATCCAAGCGTGTATAATTTGTTTCTCCAGCTTATGGATGACGGAATGCTGACGGATTCACACGGACAGAAAGTGGATTTTACAAACTGCGTGATGATAATGACTTCCAACATCGGCGCGGAATATATCGGAAAAGGTCAGAGTCTCGGTTTTTCTTTTTTGAATGAAAACGGAAGGAATGAATTTAACGGAAAAGCGGTTTTTGGCGAGATGAAAAAAATATTCCGTCCGGAATTTATAAACCGAATAGATGAAACCATTGTTTTTGAAAGGCTTGATGATTCCGCGGCAAGAAAAATTGCGGAAAAATATTACGGAAAACTAAAAAAGCGCCTTTCCTACGCCGGAATAAACGCGGATTTTTCCAAAAGCGCCGTTGAAAATGCGGTAAAAAACGGTTTTTCTCCGGACAAAGGCGCAAGACCTCTTGAAAGATATATACGAAAAGCCGCGGAGGATCCGATTTCGGAAATGCTGCTTTCCGGGGAAATCTCTTCCGGAGACTGCATAACCTGTGAAGAATCGCCGGAAGGGAAGCTTCTTTTCAAAAAAGCGCAGGCGGCAATTGTATGAAAAAAAGGCGGAACAATATGTTCCGCCTTTTTGAATAAAAAGATTATTTAAGTGCGATTGCTTCAATTTCTATTGAAACGCCTTTCGGAAGCGCGGCAACCTGAACGCAGCTTCTTGCGGGAAAAGGTTCGCTGAAAAATTCCGAATAAACCGCGTTTATTTCGCCGAACTGTGCCATATCGGTAATAAAAACGGTTGTTTTTATAACTTTATCAAAGTTGCTTCCGCCGGCTTCAACAACTGCTTTAAGATTAAGAAGTGCCTGTCTTGTCTGTTCGGAGATATCGCTGCTGACGCTGCCGTCCGGAGCAACCGGAATCTGTCCGCTTGTAAAAATCATTTCGCCAAGATCGATCGCCTGGGAATAAGGACCGATTGCTGCGGGAGCTTTTTCGGTATGAATACGTTTCTTTTCCATCTAAACTGCCTCCGTGTTCAAAATTCATCCTAATTATAACATACTGAATAAAAAAAGGAAGCCCCGAAAGGCTTCCTTTTGGAATTATTCAACTGCTTTAAGGGAATCGACCATGTCGATTGCTTTAAGGCGCCTTGTCATATATGCGTTGACAAGAAGGGTGAAGAACACGGTAAGTCCGGTTGCGTAAAGATAACTGCTCGGAAGGACCTCGCGGCTGAAAGTTACCATGTTTACTTCAACGGCGGAGATTATATACTGAGCCATGAAGAAACCGAGAACAGAACCAAGAAGGATTCCTATTATGCACATTATCATATTTTCGCGGAATATGTAATTGTTGACTTCCTTGTGTTTGAATCCGAGAACCTTGATGGTCGCAATCTCGCGGATACGTTCGGAAATATTGATGTTTGTAAGGTTATATACAACAATGAACGCAAGAGCACCCGCAAAGAGAATGATAACAAGAACAACAAGTTTAAGGCTGTTCATGGTATCTACCATCATGGAGCGGGTATCATCTGTGAAGAAAATCATAATGATTTCTTCGGCTTTTTCAAGCCAATCGGTGGCAAACTCATCATTATCGGTAAGGCTTTCGGAAGAAACAGCATATATTTTATTGTACATCGGAGCTTTATCAAAAGTTTCCCTGTAATAATCGGGAGAAATGTAAATATAGCTGTAAACATAGTTTTCGGTTATGCCGGAAATTTTAAGAGTGTGTTCCTCGGTATCAAGAGAGAACACAAATTCGTCTCCGACGGAAAGTCCCATTTTATCCGCAACCTTTTTGGTGATGATAACACCGGAATCGTCAAGAACGAGTTTTTCTTCGGTTTTCGAATCACGAAGATTTACGAGATTATCAAAATTATCGATTTCTCTCGGAAGGAAAAGAATCGTGTCGGGGAAGAAATCTTCGCCGTCTTCGCTGAGAACTTTTCCGGTGACTTCATATATAGGAATTGCGATATCGATTCTGTCATCAAGTTCAAGATCCTGCTGAATGGAGCGGACGTCTTTTCCGGAATAGCTTTTATCGGTGGAGATCATGATATCGTAACCAACGATCTCTCCGAACTGGAGATCAACAATCGGAGCGATTGCGTTGTTAAGTCCGAAACCGGCGATTATAAGCGCCATACATCCGGAAATTCCGAGCACAGTCATGATAAGTCTTATCTTGTAACGGAAAAGGTTTCTTGCCGTAAGCTTGTGGGAGAAAGAAAGCTTATTCCAAAGAGCGGGGAAACGTTCCATCCAAATGCGTTTTCCTGCTTTCGGAACTTTGGGACGCATAAGGGAAGAAATTGCGGATTTAAGTTCTTTCCAACAGCAGAACACCGCAACAAGAACGGTACAGATAAGTGCGACAATAATGGAAATAGCAAAGATTATCCACGGGATCTCAATAATGAAATAGGGAAGGGAATAAAGAGTTGTGTATGCCGCAAAAATTACTCTCGGCATGATCTGTACACAAAGAGCGGCACCGATGGTTCCGCCGATGATGGATGCGACAGCGGAGTAAATGATATATTTGAAGAATATATCTTTTGCGGAATATCCGAGAGCGCTGTAAATACCAATCTGAGTGCGCTGTTCGTCAACCATTCTGGACATTGTGGTAAGGCAGACAAGAGAAGCTACCGCAAGGAAGAAAACGGGGAAAACGTTTGCGATCGCATCAATGCGTTCTGCGTCCATGCGGAAACTTTCATAGTTGACCATGATTTCGTCTCTTCCGAAAACATACCATTTACCGGTTTCAACGTCCTCGATTCCCTGTTTAAGGTTCTGAATACGGTTCATGCCGCTGGAAATTTCTTCTTCTGCTTCTGCGGCGGCTTCATCATATTCGGATTTGCTTTTATTATATTCGTTTTGAGCATCGTCAAGTTCTTTTTCAGATTCGAGAAGCTCGTTATATGCGCTGTCAAGTTCATTCTGAAGCTGTGCTTTTGCGGAAGCAAGCTGTGTCTGAGCTTTTTCAAGTTCCGCATAGCCTTCTTCTATCTGGACAGCGGCCGCATCAAGTTCTGCCCTTGCAGCATCAAGCTGTTCGTAGGAATCTCCTGCGGCTGCGTCAAATTCCGCCTGTGCAGCATCAAGTTCTGATTTTGCCGCTGTAAGTTCCGCCTCTGCGGCGTCAAGTTCTGCTTTGCCGTCGTCAAGCTGCTGTCTGAGGTCGGAAAGTTCAGCCTCACCGGCAGCAAGTTCTGCTTCCTTTTCGGAAAGCTGGAGTTCAAAAGCGGCGATTTCGGCGGAGTTATCAAAAGAACGGAGATCGGAAAGTTCCGCTTCAAGGGAAGCGATATTTCCTTCTTCTGCGGCGATTTGAGATTCAAGAGCGGCTCTGTCATCTGCATAAGTTTCGCTTGCAGGGTCAAGAGCATCGATCTCGGCACGGAGAGAAGCTATGCGGGATTCGGATGCGGCGATTTCAGCTTCGGCATTTGCAATCGCGGATTCGTTTGCGCTTTTTTCAGCTTCAGCGGCGGCGATTTGAGATTCGATACTGCTGATCTCATTGCGGATGGGGTCGAGTTTTGCGTTTTCGCTTTCGTAATACTGAAGGCCGGTTTCATATTCCTGAAGTCCTGCCTGGTATTCCGAGTTCATGGATTCATATTGTGCCCAACCGGCATCAAGCTCATCCTTTGCGTCGCCAAACTGTGCATCAACTTCCTTGCGGGAACTTTCATACTGAGCTTCGCCTCTTGCGAGTTCATCTTCGCTTTCGGAAAGTTTCTTTTTCGTTTCGGCAATCTGCTGTTCGGAATTGCGTATCTGGGTTTCGGCGTCTATTTTGCCTTGCTCATAATCTGCCCAACCCTGTTCAAGAGCGGAAAGACCTTCTTCGATGTCAGCAGCCGCGTTGTCGAGTTTTTCCTTGGCGTCATCAAGCTCACCTTCGGCGTCAGCTTTTTCCTTTTCAAATTCCTCTTCGATTTCAAGAACAAAAAGTTCATAGCGTTCGTTTCCAAGCGCGGTTATTTTTTCGGAAATTTCGTCAATAATATCCGGATATTCGTCCGAATAAGCGGAAACGTCTTTATCATGGCAATCAAGCGTTACATAAACTTCGGTATAGCGGTCATAAAGGAAGTTTTCTTCCGGAATAAGGATTACGGAAGAAACCATGCCGTTTCCGATGGAGGAAGTTCCGAATGTGAAAGAAATATATTGCGGCAGATCGACAAAGCCTACAATGGTATAGCTGAGATTTGAGATGATGCTTTCGGTTTCGGTTCCGGCGGTGTTTTCAGCAAAAGTAATTGTCTGTCCAAGCTCAAAATTGCTTGAATCGATTGTGGAAGAAGTCATTACACATTCGTTCGGAGCTTCGGGAAGACGTCCGGAAGCAAGACGGGGAAGGTTTACGTCGTTTTCGGCATCTTTCGGAATGGAAATGGCCTTTGTAACAAAAACGGATTCTCCGTAAGGAAGAACAAGGTCAACAGAATATGCGGGTTCCACCTTTTTTATTCCGTCGATTTTGCGGAGTTCTTCCATATCTTCGTCGGAAAAACCGACGGAGGAAAGAATCTCCAGATCCATAAGGTCATTGGATTTAAAATAGCTTTCCGCGGAATTGAGCATGCTCGGCGCGGTTGCTTTGATGCCAACAAAAAATCCTGCGCCGACAGCAACAATAAGAAGAATGGAAATAAAACGGCTGAGGGATTTTTTAAATTCGCGGAAGGCATCTTTCAGTAAGGCAGTTTTTTTCAAAAGAACGCCTCCTTACCATTCGATATCTTCAACGAGCATGGGATTGTCGTTTACCGTATTGCTTTCAACCTTGCCGCTGCGCATACGGATGACACGGTCTGCCATAGGGGCAAGTGCGCCGTTATGGGTGATAAGAACAACGGTCATATTGTTCTTTTTGGAAGTTTCCTGAAGAAGGGAAAGAACCATTTTTCCGGTTACATAGTCAAGAGCACCGGTAGGTTCGTCACAAAGAAGAAGTTTCGGATTTTTTGCAAGAGCTCTTGCGATGGCAACACGCTGCTGTTCACCGCCGGAAAGCTGTGCGGGGAAGTTGTCTTTGCGTTCTTTAAGACCGACCTGTTCAAGAACTTCGTCAACATCCATGTGGCTTTCGCAGATCTGGGTCGCAAGTTCAACGTTTTCCTTTGCGGTAAGGTTCTGGATAAGGTTATAGAACTGGAAAACAAAGCCAACGTCGTTGCGGCGGTACATGATAAGTTCTTTGTCTGAAAGTTTGTCAACTCTTCTTCCTGCAACGGAGATGGTTCCCTCGTTACAGGTATCAATTCCGCCAAGCATATTGAGAACGGTGGTTTTGCCTGCGCCGGAAGCACCGAGGATTACGGCAAATTCGCCTTCTTCAATATTGAAGTTTACTCCATCGGCTGCGTTAACAATGCTTTCGCCCATGAAATAGCGTTTATAAACGTTTTTAAATTCGATATAGGAAGACATTATTAAACCTTCTTTCAAAAAATCAGTCAACAACGTTTTCAAGATAGCTGATAACGTCGCCTACAGTTTCAAAATCCATAATATCGCTTTCGGGGATTTCAATTCCGAAATTGTCCTCAAGCTCAACGATCATGTTCATAAGAATAAGGGAGTTAAGAGCAAGGTCGTTTCTGAGGCTGGTTTCTGCGGTGATTTTGTCCGGGTCAACATCTGCATACATGGTGATGATTTCTTTGATAGTTTCAAGCATTTTTTATATCTCCTGTCATTAATTATACTGTTGCATAAGAACTGTTTTTAATCGCTTTGTCACGGACAACTTTGTGGGTTGTGGTTTTTTCAAATTCATCAAGCGTTATGCTTACAAGGCTTATTCTCTTATAAGAAGCGATTTTTTTGTTTATCTGACGGATGTCGTCGGCAACGTGGCTGCGGCATTCATCCTCATCAAGAAGAGCGTACGCACAGTCCGGTTTAAGGCTGATGCTTGCCGCAATGCAGCGGAAATTTTTTCCGCCTTTGTCGATGTTTGCTTCGTGAACAACAACGTCGCGGATATAGGGAAGATTTTCAAGGATAGTGGATTCGATATCCTCGGGATGGACGTTTTTTCCGTTTTCAAGAATTATAAGGTTCTTTTTTCTTCCGGTTATGCAAAGCTGGCCTTTTTTATCGAACATACCGAAATCCCCGGTGCGGAACCAGTCATCGATGAAAGAAACTTTATTGGATTCTTCGTCCTGATAATAACCGATGGAAACGTTGTTTCCGCGAACAAGAATTTCTCCGATTCCGTTTTCATCGGGATCAAGAATTTTTATTTCAACACCGGGAACAGGATCGCCGACGGAAATTTTCTTTGCGTTTCCGCTAAGATCGATCGAAACAAGGGGGGAACATTCGGTTATTCCGTAACCGGGAACAATGTCGATACCGAAAGATTCAAGCCATTTTGCGGTAACGGGGTTAATTGCCGCACCGCCGCAAACCATAAGAGAAAGATTTCCGCCAAAGTTCTGGTGGAGTTCGCTGAATATGATTCTTCGAAGGTCGATTCCGATGCTTATTAAAAAATCGGAAAGTTTTACCGCGAACAGCAGATTTTTGTATTTTCCTCTGTGTTTTGCCTGGGCAACAACAGCGGAATAGATCTCATCAATGAAAAGGGGAACGACAACGGTCATTCCGGGGTTGAATTCATTGAGGTTGTTCATAAGACGCTTAAGGCTGGAGTTGATGCAGATTTCAAGTCCGGCATAAATTCCGGGAAGGATATGGCAGTTGAATTCAAAAGCATGGTTCATAGGAAGAACAGAAAAACTTGTTTCTTCAATGGGCATTACTTTAATGATGGAATTTACGTTGGAGCAAATGTTTTTCTGGCTTAACATAACGCCTTTATTGGCTCCGGTGGTTCCGGAAGTGAAAATGATTGCGGACATTTTTTCAATGTCGCATTCTTTTTCGATAAAGCATCTTTCGCCGTTTTCGACAAGTTCTCTTCCTTTTTCAAGAAGTTTATCAAAAGAAAAAACGTTTTCTTCCGCAGTATCCTGCCAGCAGATTATGGAAGGATGATTTTCGCATGCCGCAAAAGCATCCTCAGCGGTTTTAAGATAGGCTTTGGAACAGATGACCGCATCCGCGTGGCATTTATCAATGAGCTTTACGATAGTGGGTGCGGTGTGCTCCTTGTCAATGGGAACAACAACTCCAAGAAGAATCGACGCAAGATAGGATACTATCCAGCGATAGGAGTTTTCGCCGACGATTGCAATGTGTTTTTCAACAAAACCTTCGGAATAAAGAGCTGTGCCAAGGGAGTTTACATCGTTAAGAAGATCTTTATAGCTGTAGGAAACAACGTTTTTTCCTTTGATTTCGCGAAAAGCGATTTTATCGCCGTAAAGTCTTTCTGCGGTTTCGATAAGGTCCCTTATGTTTTTAACGCCGCCGCTTTCGATAAGGGCACTGCGTTTCGCAAGCGACGCGCTTCTGTTTTTCATTTTGTCTCTCCTTTGAAAAATTGAACCAAATAAATATGCTGAATTGCTTATAATACGTTTTCAAGGATATCGCCGATGGTGATATCGGGATTTTCGATTCCGGCTTCAATAACTTTTGTCATGTTTTTGTGCATGCTTTCAAGATCCTGCGGGTTGA
The DNA here is from genome assembly GCA_045636625.1 of Oscillospiraceae bacterium. Classification (GTDB taxonomy): domain Bacteria; phylum Bacillota; class Clostridia; order Oscillospirales; family Ruminococcaceae; genus UMGS1668. Next base: position 12,166 of record JAZTXW010000104.1, on the reverse strand, counting down.
GTTTGTAAGTTTGGTATTCATAATAAAAATCAAGTCCGCCGTCATCGAAAGAGGGAACAACCATTGTATAAAGGATGCAGACGAAATGTCCGGTGCTGATTCCGCCGAATCTGCAATCAATACCCTCCGGAAGATTAAGGAATTCTTTGGGAAGGTAAGTGAAAAGCATCGAAGTTGTAAGAGCTCCAAACATTCGATGATTGATTTTTGATGATTCAAGAGCACATTTTTTGGAAGAATAGTCGCAATGTTTAAATACTTTCATCTGGCAAATGGATTGCTGGGAAAGTGCTTCAGTAAAAGTGGAATCCTTACTGATAACAGTTCTTACGGGAAGTCCAAGTGCTCTGCTTCCGCCGGAATTCATGTCAGCAATAGTGGCACGGCGGTTTATAAGAACCATAAGGTTTACGTCGTCGGAATATTCGTTGATTTTGGAAAGATGGGTGCGGATTCCAAGCTGAAGAAGGGACTGCAGCGGAACACGTTTTTCTTTACAAAAAGCATCCATTTTTTCAAAAAGATCTCCGTCAAGATGAAAACAAAGCGTATCGGATTGATCGTGGAAAAGATCATAAGCGATGGAATAGTTGATTTTGCGGTTAAGAAAACGTTTTCTGAGTTTTTTAAGCTCACGCATGCCGTCAACTCCGGCATAAAAATCAGGGCCGTTTTCGCGCAAATATTCATCAAAGAATTTATTGTTTCTTTCCATACGCTGCTTGTTGGAAAAAATATCAAGATCGCGTTTGATTCCATCTTCAAAAGCAGAAAGAGGAGCGGGAAGTTCGGAACCGTTTTTTAAAGAATAATAAACACAGATAAGATCTCTGAAAAAATGAAGGATTGCGGAAATATCCATTGAAAGATGCATTATACAAAGATAAACACCGAATCTTCCGTCCGGTGCAGCAAAAAAACGTATTCTGAAAGTTTCGCCTTTTTTATACTTAAGGGGGATGCCTGCGTCGGATTTAAGATGATTGATCATATCGATTTCGGCTTTTCCGCGGAAATCGTCAAAAGGAATATTTTCAATTTTATATTCCGGAAGAAAATACTGATAAGTTTTAAAACCTTTTGTGGTAAAGCGAAGACGCAGACAGTCATTGCGTTCGATTTCGGTGTTCACAGCTTTTTTCATGATTTCCGGATCGATTTCTTCGCCAAGAGTTACATAAAAAGCAAGCTGACCGGATTGGGGATAAAAACTGTACTTGATTTGCATAAGGTCATCGTCTTGTATGGTTGTAAGCGGATAAAATTTCATTAGTCGGTTCTCCAGATATATTTGTTATACTGATCGATATGATAACAGCTAATTTTATATTATAATACAAATAAAATATTATTTCAATATATTACAATATTTATTTCCTTTAAAATGGAAAAAGAAAAACGGCCGTTCTGGTAAAACGTCCGTTTTTAAAAAATAATGGAGCAGGCAACGGGAATCGAACCCGCCTTTGTGGCTTGGGAAGCGACCGTTCTACCGATGAACTATGCCTGCGGCTTTGGAAATATTATGTTTCTTTTTTGAAAAAATGTCAAGAAGAAATCTGTCGAAGCTCCGGACGAAATCTTAAATTGACAAATTGCGGAAGCGGGTATATTCTATGTTTCATAGAAACCAAAACGGAGGAAAGATAAATGAAAACCATAACTCTCGGTTCGACCGGAATAGTAACACCCCAAAACGCATTCGGAGCATTGCCTGTTCAGCGCGATGATATGGAAACTTCAATAAAAATCCTCCGAAGAGCTTATGAAGGCGGAATGACTTTTTTTGATACCGCAAGAGCATACAGCGACAGCGAAGAGAAAATCGGAAACGCCCTTTCCGATGTTCGCGAAAAAATCTTTATTGCAACAAAAACCGCCGCAAAAACCCCGGAAGGTTTCTGGAAAGATCTTGAAACTTCCCTCAGCCTTCTTAAAACAGATTACGTCGATATTTACCAGTTCCACCAGGCTTCGCAGTGTTATAAACCCGGCGACGGAACAGGAATGTACGAGGCGATGCTTGAAGCAAAAGAACAGGGAAAAATCCGACACATAGGCATAACCGCGCATAAAATCAAGGTTGCGGAAGAAGCCGTTGAAAGCGGACTTTACGAAACTCTTCAGTTTCCGCTGAGCTATCTTTCCGGAGAGCGTGAACTTGCCCTTGTTGAAAAATGTAAAAAGAAAAACATGGGATATATCGCAATGAAAGCTCTTGCCGGCGGACTTATCAACAATTCGTCCGCAGCTTTTGCGTGGATGACCCAGTTCGATAACGTGCTGCCGATCTGGGGAATCCAGCGCATGACCGAACTTGAGGAATTCCTTGCGTTTTTTGAAAATCCTGCTGAAATTAAGGGCGAGATCCTTGAAACGATAGAAAAGGACAGAGCGGAACTTGCGGGAGATTTCTGCCGCGGATGCGGATATTGTCTGCCGTGTCCTGCCGGAATAAAAATATACGACTGCGCAAGAATGTCCCTTATGATCCGCCGTGCTCCTACAAAAAACTGGATTTCTGAAGAATGGCAGGAGGAAATGGCAAAAATCGAAAACTGCATCCATTGCGGAAAATGCCATACAAAATGTCCCTATGGACTTGATGCAGCTGAAATACTTGCGAAAAACCTTGAGGATTACAAAAAAATAATCTCCGGGGAAACCAAAGTCTGATATCGAATAAACAATAAAAAAGCACCTGCTCCGGCAGGTGCTTTTTTATTCCCGCAAGGGAAAAATTAAAGAGAAAAAGGAAAGTGAATGAATTATTCAACAGCGTTTACTGCATCAAATTCGGCGGTGATTTCTTCGCCCGGCGCTTTGGTGAATTTCGAAACCGCGAAGATAACTGCGGTGGAAAGAAGGAACGCCGGAAGAAGTTCATAAACAGTAAGCCAGCTTATGCCAAGCTCTCTGCCGAGAGGGGTGAAGATGTATTCCCAGATGAATACCATTGCGCCGCCGGAAAGCATTCCGGCAACGGCGGCTTTGTGGGTGACCTTTTTCCAGAAAAGGCTGATGAGCATAAGCGGACCGAAAGTCGCGCCGAATCCTGCCCAGGCGAAGGAAACTACGTTGAAAATAACGCTGTTTTCATCAAGAGCAACAACGACACCGAAAAGCGCGATCAGAACAAGAACGATTTTGGAACAGTGCATGACCTGTTTGTCGGTTGCTCTTCTGTTGAAAATTTCCTGGTAAAGGTTTTTGGAAAAAGCGGAAGCCGCAATAAGAAGATAGGAGTCGGAAGAACTGATGGTTGCCGCAAGGATACCGGACATGATTACGCCGGCAACAATAGGCGGAAGAAGTTTTCCGCAGATGATGATGAAGATGTTTTCTGCGCCGGAAGAGGAAAGAAGAACTTCCTCAGTGGGAAGAAGCGCTCTGCCGATGATACCGATCGCAACGGCTGCGGCAAGGGAAATTATTACCCAGACGGTGGCGATTCTGCGGCTCATTTTTATTTCGGAAGTTTTTCTTGCCGCCATAAAGCGAAGAAGAACCTGGGGCATACCGAAATATCCGAGTCCCCAGCTGAGGGTCGAAAGAACGGTTATGATTCCGTAAGCTCCTGCTTCACCAAAAACGGGTTTTCCGTTTTCGATAAGCTGAAGTCCGTTTTCGCCAAGAACCGGTGTTGCGATTCCGAAAAGTTCAAAGAAACCGGGGATGTTCTTTGCATTTTCAAGAACAGCGCCGAATCCGCCGGCGGAAATTGTGGAAAGGGTAAGGATAACAGTGAGTGCGATTATCATAACAACCGCCTGCATGAAATCGGAAGCACTTTCAGCAAGGAATCCGCCGAGGAAAGTGTAAACAATTACAAAAATCGCGCCGATTATCATCATCGGAACATAAGGGAGACCGAAAAGGGTGGAGAAAAGTTTTCCGCAGGCTACAAAGCAGCTTCCTGCATAGACAGAGAAGAAAACAAGGATGAAAAGCGAAGCAATGGTGAGAAGAACTTTTTTGCCGTCAGCTTCGCGGAAACGTTTGGAAAAATAATCCGGAACGGTGATAGCGTCGATTTTAACGCTGTAGCGGCGAAGACGTTTTGCAACAATAAGCCAGTTTATATAGGTTCCGGCAGCAAGACCGACAGCGGTCCAGAATGCGTCCGCAAGACCCATCCAGTATGCAACGCCCGGAAGTCCCATAAGAAGCCAGCCGCTCATATCGGAAGCTTCGGCGCTCATTGCGGTGACCCATGGACCAAGACTGCGTCCGCCAAGGAAATATTCGTTGCTGTTCTTGTTTGCGCGTTTTGAAAAATAAACGCCGATGGCGATTACGACCGCCATATAAAGAACCATTGAAATTAACATCTTGATCTGTGCGTCAGTCATGGTAATGTGTCCTCCATAGAAATAAAACTTGCGTTTATTATACACCTTCGTTTTATAGACTGCAACACAGAATAGATTTTATACTTTTTATAGACTATTTTTGTTTAAAATATAGAATATTGCTTTAATTAAGCTGAAAAATAACTATACTAAAATAAAGAAAAATAAAAATACCTGTTTTAGCGAAATAAAAATAATTCAGCAAATTAAAGTGGTAATACGCAAAATTAGGACTTTTTTCTTCAAAAGGTTGACTAAAGCAGAAATAAGGATTATTATAAAACCATATATAACTTCTTGAAAAGAGGGTTAAAAATGAAGAAAGTTATTTCGATAATTTTGTTTGCGGTGCTGGCGGTGGCGGTTTCGGTAATGTCGGTGGCGCTTGAACTGCTTCCTATTCAGCCTATACCTCCTGTGCTGAATGGCAGAAGAGTAATTATTATTTCAAATGTTGGCGATATAGGCTACGTTACTTCACCTCATGGAGAAACTTTTTACATTATGATGGAAGATCAGCCTTGGGAAGATGTTACTGTTATTGGAAATGGAATCGTTTCGGCATCATACGTTGATTTTGACCCGGAAGAAATGATTGCTATGGATAAAAATGGAAATGATCTGATACCGTATTCGATTATTTACGAATCTACAGGTGAAGTGATTTGGGAGGGATTAACATATGAAACAGCAAAAGAAGAAGTAGAATATCTGAATTCTTTAAATGAAGGAAATTATTATTTTATTCCACAGATTAATATAAACATAATTAAAATTGTTGTCGGAGAAAACTATAGTGCAAGCTATAAACTTGGAAACGCGATCATTACTGCAACATTAAATGGAAAAGAATATAAAGGCTGTTTGGATATTCTTTCTGATGTTTTTTTCAAACATATAAAAGATTCTGAAGAACTTGCAGAAGCAACGTCTTTTTTTAAAGAAACAGTGGCTTTGAAAAGAAACGGAACTTCATTTATGAAATTATCAAAATCTGCTTCCGAAATTGAAACAAATCCTCAGACAGAAGAATTTGATTTCATTGGTTCTATCAGTATTGACAGATGGCCGGATAAAACTGTTTACAACGTAGGCGAAACAATAGATCTTACAGGAATGAAAGTTACTGCAGTTGCATATAAACTTGATGAAGAAAAGAATCTTTATATTCCGTTTGAAATAGACGTTACAGATTTATGTTGGGCAGAACCTTCGGTTGTAACTTATGATGAAGATCAGAATGTAACTGTATATCTCAAAGCACCCTGTGACCAGTCGGGAAACATCAGAACTTTTTCAGACAAGTTCAGAATTACTGTTAATCCAGTTTATGAAGAAGATAATGGAAGTGAAGAATATGAACCTATTTACAGCAGTATTGAGCTGAATATAGGAAAAGATCCGGGTTGTTCTTCATATCTTGCTCATGTAAGCGATTATTATGAAGATGCCAACACGCCTGCAACTGTTCTTACAACGAAGGCCTTTGCTCTTGCTGCAGGAGGCAAAGCTACCGTAAACGGAGATTTCTTTACTATTACAATTCCGCAGATTTCAAACAAGCAAAAAGGTGTAAATTTTTATTATGAAATGGAATTCAGTCCGAGCTATGAAGATGAGAAAAAGATTGAACTTCGTTTCTATTCCGATACGATTATACAAAGTGATTACGATGTACGCATAAATCTCGGAATCAACTATTATGAACTTCGTGAATTTTTTGAAACCAGAGTTGAAGAAGAAAACGTAATATCTTTCTTTGTTTATGATGAGGAAGGTGTATGTATAGGAAAAAATACTGTGGACTTTTTGAAAATAGATGCTGAAAAAGAAGCGAGTTTCTATATTGAAGAGAAAGCAGGAGAAACTTTAAAAAAATATACGATTTCTGTTAAAGGGCCGGAGAATGCAAGTGATGTTCCGGAACTTAATGATACTTTATCGATTGCAAAGAAAAAAATAATTCAAAACGGCCAAACCACAGTTTCCGTTAACCTTTCTGAAGGTTCTGGCGTTGCCGCGGCGCAGTTTGCAATAAAGTATGATACTTCAGTGCTCAAACTTGTTTCCGCTTCTGCCGGTGAACTTATGAGCGATGCAGCAATAAATACCGAAACTCCCGGAAAAATAATTTTCGGTTGGGATGATACGGATTCGGTCACCGAAGGCGGAACGATTCTTGAACTGACCTTTACAACCGCGGAAGGCGCCGGAATCGGAACGACCGCCGTTGAAATCGACGAAACGGAAAAATTCGTATTCACAAAAGCAAACCTTGGCGAACTGAGTATCGACGTTGAAAACGGAATCGTCACTATAATAGACGCAGTTTACGGTGACCTTACCGGCGACGGCGAAGTTGATATCCGCGACGCATATCTCGCAAGACTTATCGCCGCAAAGCTCAGAACTCCGACGGAAACCCAGTTGATCGTCGGCGACGTTGACGGTGACGGAAAAATAACCGCTGTTGACGCAAACTATATCAGAAAACATTCCGTAAGACTGATTTCTGAGTTCCCAATTGAACAAAAATAAAATAAAAAGCACCTCCGCAGAGGTGCTTTTTTTATATCTTTTCTTCAATAATATATTTCGGTCTGTGCTTCGCTTCAAGATAAGCCCTGCAAACGTATTGTCCGACAACGCCGAGAGCCGTAAGATTTATTCCCGTGCAAAAGAAAACAGAAGCGATTATCCAACCGGCCGTTCCTTTGAGCACGCCAAAAACTGCGAGCACCGCAAGAATGAGCATCGCAATCGCGGAAAATCCGGCGATGAGCACGCCTGCAAAAAGAATCATGTCAACGGGTTTTACGCTGAAGGAAGTTATTCCGTTCCATGCAAGATCAAGCATTTTTCCAAGGCTGTATTTGCTTTCTCCTGCAAAACGTTCCCTGCGTTCATAATAAACGCTTCCGGTTTTAAAGCCGAGCATAGGCACCATTCCGCGAAGGAAAAGGTTAACTTCGTCAAATTCGGAAAGAGCCTCAAGGGCTTTTTTGCTCATAAGGCGGTAATCCGCATGGTTAAAAATAATATGCGTGCCGAAAAATTCCATAAGACGGTAATATCCTTCGGCGGTGAAGCGCTTCATAAAGCGGTCTGTGCTTCGTTTGTTGCGGATTCCGTAAACAATTTCGCATCCTTCGCCGAATTTTTCAACCATTTTATCAATGGCGTCGATATCGTCCTGAAGGTCGGCATCAACGGAAATTGCCGCATCGCAATGTTCCTTCGCTTCCATAAGTCCCGCAAGAAGGGCGTTCTGGTGTCCGCGGTTCCGGCTTAATTTGATTCCGCAGAAAATATCGTTTTCTGCGTGCGCATCACAGATGATTTTCCACGTATCGTCAAAAGAACCGTCATCGACAAAAAGCACCCTGCTTTCCGCTGAAAGCATGTCGAGTTCCATAAGTTTTTTATATTTTTCAGTCATTACGCGGATCGTTTCCGGAAGGACTTTTTCCTCGTTATAACACGGAATTACGGTATATAAAATCATTTGTTCACCTTGCCTTCTATCAAAGCCAATTCTTTTTCTGTAAGTTCCCGGCATTCACCGGGAAGAAGATCTTCCGGAAGGGAAAATCCGCCCATGGAAAGGCGGTGGAGTTCCGTAACCTTTGCGCCGAAGCAGCCGAACATTCTCTTTATCTGGTGGTACCGGCCTTCTGAAAGAGTGACATCACAGGTGTATTCGCCGGTTTTGATGAGCTTTGCCGATTTGCAGATTCCGTCGGAAAGTTCAATTCCGTTTTCAAAACCGTTTTTCATTTCATCGGTTACGGGAAGGTCGATCGTAACAGCATATTTTTTTGGAACATGTTTTCTTGGCGCAAGGATACGATGGGCAAAATCGCCGTCGTCGGTGATTACCATAAGGCCTGTGGTGTCCTTGTCAAGTCTTCCTGCCGGGAAGATTCCGTTTCGGAAAAGTTCCGGAGGAACAAGTTCGATAACTGTTTTTTGTTCCGGGTCTTCCGTTGCGGAAACGTAGCCTTTTGGTTTATTCAAAACGATATATACGTGTGCGTTTCCGCTTATTTTTTTGTTTTCAAGAAAAATCTCGTCGTTTTCGCTGACTTTAAAATCGGAAGAACGTATTATATTTCCGGAAACGGTGACTTTGCCGGAAGAAATGGCGGCTTTTGCGTCTTTTCTTGAAATTCCGGTGCGGTTCGATATGATTTTATCAAGTCTTTCCAAAAAAACGTTCCCCCATTTCGCCGTACTTGATTTTATTTATGAAAGGTAATAAAATATATAAATAAACTTAAAACAAAAAAGGATAAAATATGCTTAAAAATTTCTTTGAACTTTTTAAAAAAGGTGATTTTAAAGGTCTTTTGATCGAACCGACCGAAGATGGATTCCTCCAGTTTTTCCGCTATATTTTTGTCGGCGGAGCAAGCTTTGTTACGGATTATATCCTTCTCCACGTGATAACTGAAACGGGAATACACTATCTTGTTTCCGGGGCGGTTTCGTTCATTGCCGGTCTTTGCGTAAACTATTGGCTTTCAAAGCTCCTTGTTTTCAGCAAAAAAACAACCGGTGCTGAAAAAGCAAAGGAATTTACCGTTTTTGCAATAATTGCGGTTCTGGGTCTTGCTTTGACGGAGCTTCTGATGTGGTTGTTTACGGAAAAACTCGGCTGGTACTATATGATTTCAAAAGCCGTTGCGGCGATAATCGTTCTTTTCTGGAACTTCTTTATGAAAAAAATTCTTCTTTACAGGAAAAAATAATGTTTCGGCGGCCGAAAAAGGCCGCCGTTATTTTATTTAACGATTTCAAGTATTTTGTCCTGTAAATCTTTGTCTACCGGTATAAGCATTGTACCGTTTTTAAGCCGGATATCAACAAAATCACCATTATAAAAATAAATGTAATATCCTTCTTCGTCGTTGGTAAAAGAACCGTATATAATAACGTCAGTGCGAATATCGTTTGAGGAAATATGATGTATCTCGTTGAAATCAAGAACAAAGCCGGAAGAAGCAAGAATGCTGTGAAGCTCTTTTATCTGTTTACGGTTAAGTTTATATTCTTCGGAAGAAATATCATCCCCAGTAAAAGCATCCCGTCTTGAGACCGTCATATTGACATAGTCAGCTTCATCAAGATTTGCAATGAATTCTATATCCGCACCGGTAATGTGCATATAGGAAAACCAGCACAATATGCAGAAAAATGCGGTTATAAAAATGATTATTCCGATGATTTTCTTTTTTGACATAAAAATACCTCCTTAAAGAAAGGCAGAAAAAGCACAAAAGTCAGTCAAGATCTATCATCTTTCCCGCAACACATTTTGCGACGATTTTGCTGTCGGTATAAAGATAGCAAAGTCTTTCAAAACGGTCGTGCATAGAAAGTTTTTTCGGGGTATAAAGGGTGGAATCGTCTATAACAACGGCGTCCATCTCAAAACCTTCTTCAAAGGCGCCGACTTTTCCGAAAAAGCTTCCGCCGCCGCGGGTTGCCATATAAAAAGCATCCTCTACGGAAAGGGGTTTGAGATTCTGGTCAACAAGTCTCCAACGGAGCTTTGACGCAACAATAGAATCGGTAATGGCACGGAAAATCGAAAGGGTGCTTCCGCCGGCAAGGTCGCTTCCAAGACCGACTTTAAGACCTTTTTCAAGATATCTGCGTGCGGGAGCGATTCCTGTTGCGACGTTCATATTGGATTGGGGACAAAGTGCGATCCAGACTCCGTTTTTTTCAATAAGATCAAGTTCTTCGTCGGAAGAATAAACGCAATGTGTCATAATTGTGGGGCAGTTTTCTCCGCCGAAAAGTCCGAATTGTTCATAAGCTTCGCCATAAAATTTTGTGTTGGGGCAAAGTTCCTTGACCCAGGCGATTTCCCCGAGATTTTCGGAAAGATGGCTTTGCATTGCAACGCCGTATTTTTTCTGAATTTCACCAAGCTTTGCCATAACTTCGTCGGAACAGGTCGGCGTGAATCTTGGGGTAAGAATCGGTTTTGTGTTTTCGAATTTGTCAACCGTTTCGGAAACCCAGCGCTCGGTATCGCTTCCGGAAATTTCGGCGCTTTCTTCGCGGATATAATCCGGGCAATTGCGGTCCATATTTACTTTTCCGACATAGGTTTTAAGCCCGGTTTTATCAAGCATTTTCATCAGAAGTTCAGTCGCCGGAACATGTTTTGAAGCGAAAATGCTTGCCCTTGTTGTAGCGCTTTTCCGAAGGTCGCGGACAAATCCCGAATATGCTTTTTCGGCATATTCGGTATCTGCAAATGAAGCTTCTTCCGGAAAAGCATATTTTTCAAGCCAGCCCAAAAGTTCTTCGTCCATGCCGGTTCCGATATAGGAATACTGTGCGGCATGAACATGAAGATCAGAAAAACCGGGAATGATTATTTTGTCGCCAAAGTCAGTGAGTTTTGCGTTTTTCCAATCTTCCGGAAGTTCTTTTAAAACGCCTTTGCAGATCCCGTCTTCACAAAGGACCCAGCTGTTTTCAAAAATTTCGATTTTTCTGTTTTCGTTTGTATGATAGATCTGACCTTTCCAGGCAAAACGGTTCATCTTATAAAATCTTCCTTTTTATTTAACTCTTTTCGGTTTTTTGGATTTTCCGGAAAGTTTCGGATTTTTGTGTTTTCCAAGAGGTTTCTTTTCGTTGTAAACAATCTTGGTTCCGTTTTTATCCGCAATGTTCTTTGCGCGGAAATCTTCGCGGACAAGGCAGTCCGGTCCGTTTCCGATAAGTTCTTCACGGTGAGCTTTTTTAAGAGCTTTTCTTACCATGTCGGCGTTTTCGGGAATATAATATTGCAAAAGTGCGCGCTGAAGTGCTTTGTCCTCGGAATTGGTGGGAACATAAACTTCCTTCATGGTATAGGGATCAAGTCCGGTGTAGAACATACAGGTGGAAACAGTTCCGGGCGTGGGATAAAAATCCTGTACCTGTTCGGGGCGAATGTCATATTTTTTAAGGAACTGAGCAACCGCAACCGCATCTTTGATGCTGCTTCCCGGATGGGAGGACATAAGGTAGGGAACAAGATACTGTTCTTTTCCGGCGGAGCGGGTGAGTTCCATGAATCTTTTCTGGAATTTTTCAAAAACATCGATATGGGGTTTGCCCATCATATCAAGAACGCCTGCGCTGCAGTGTTCCGGAGCAACTTTGAGATGTCCGCTGACGTGATATCTTACAAGGTCTTTGAAGAATTTGTCGTCTTTGTCCGCCATAACGTAGTCATAACGGATTCCGCTGCGGATAAAGACAGCCTTAACTCTCGGAAGGGAACGAAGTTCACGAAGAATTTCAAGATATTCGCTGTGGTCTGCAATAAGGTTGGGGCAGGGATTGGGCGCAAGGCATTTTTTACCGGCGCAAAGTCCGAGCTTTTTCTGCTTTTCACAAGCGGGTCCGCGGAAGTTTGCGGAAGGACCGCCTACGTCATGGATATAACCTTTAAAGCGCGGATCGGCAGTAAGAATTTTTGCTTCTTCAATAATGGATTCGCGGCTTCTGCTGGTGACGAATCTTCCCTGATGGAAAGCAAGGGCGCAGAAATTGCATCCGCCGAAACAGCCGCGGTTGTGGTTAATGGAGAAAAGAACTTCCTCAATTGCCGGAACGCCGCCCATTTTCTGTTACATGGGGTGGAAATCACGCATATAGGGAAGGGCAAAAACCTCGTCCAGTTCTTCCTGATTAAGAGGAGCGGAAGGAGGATTCTGTACAAGCATCATATTTCCGTGGCGCTGAATGATTTTTTTGCCGCGGATATGGTCCTGCTCGTCCTGCTGTTTTCTGGTTGCGATGGC
>JAZTXW010000103.1:0-8040 GCA_045636625.1 Oscillospiraceae bacterium | reverse complement strand
AGAAAAACCCACCGCTGACGAAAGATTTTCCGTAATCAAAGTAACTCATGCGGGAATTTGCGGTTCTGACCTTCATATGTTCTGGGGTGCAGGTTTTATTATGCGTCCGGATTATGTAATCGGCCATGAATTTGCCGGTGTTATTGAAGAAACTCTTCCCGGTTCCGGTTTTGAAGTCGGCGACCGCGTTGTAGCAATGGACGTTTCTCCCTGCGGAGAATGTGAATACTGCAAATCCGGACGTTCCGAACTTTGCGCAGTCGGCTTTGCGGAAGCACCCGGCGTAGGCGGTGTTGACGGCGGTTATGCTGAATACAGCAAAGTCCGCAACGATTTTATCAGAAAACTTCCGGATAACATTTCCCTTAAACAGGCTGCAATGATCGAACCCGTCTGCATTTCCATGCATGCGGTAAATATGTGCGGCGTTAATGAAAATTCCAACGTACTTATCACCGGCGGCGGCGCAATCGGTCTTTTTGCAGCTGCAGCAGCAAAAGCAAAAGGCGCAAAATACGTTGCTCTTACCGAAGCTAACCCCGGAAGAATCAAAATCGCTGAAGAAGCAGATTTTGTTGATGAAGTTTTCGATGCAGCAGATCCTGAAATCAATGAAAAAGTCAAAGCAAAAGTTCCGGAAGGCTATGACATTTCTGTTGAATGCAGCGGACATCCCGCAGCAGCAACCCTTGCTCTTTATAGCCTTAAACGCGGCGGTCAGCACGCAATTCTTGCTTACGGTCCCGGATTCAAATATGACGCAATGGCAATCATCAACACCGAACTTCATATCCACGGAAGCGTAATGTTCACCATTCCGGAATTTGAAGACGTTATCAGACTTATGAGCGAAGGCAAGATCGACGTTGAAAAATACGGCGAACTTATCGCAATGGAAGACGCACAGGCAACTTTTGAAGGACTTGATGACGGAAGCAAACCCGCAGTAAAATATATCTACGATATGTCCAGATAATTTTGAGCATAAATAAAAAGGAGCAGGCTTTATGCCTGCTCCTTTTTTGACAGATCGATAAAAATTTTTCGGTAATTCTCCGCAAAAGCAACTTCTTCCGAAGTGAACTTTCTGAATTCTCCGGGTTTGAGCATCGGGTCGAGCACGAATTTTCCCATGGAGATACGCCGGAGATAAAAAATCTTGCAGCCGATGGATTTAAGCAGAAGTTTTACCTCGTGGCGTTTGCCTTCGGTGACGGTTATAACGGCGGAAAAAGTTTTTCCGTTTGGATTTTTCAGGCAGTGAGCACGGTCCTCCTCCGGGATATGTCCGATATCGCTTTGGACGGTGCTCGGATTTATGTCCGAAAGAAAAGCCGGTCTTGCGGATTCGCCGTTTCCGAAAAGAATGCCGCCGGTTTCAAGTTTTTTGATTTTATCTTCCGAAATTTCGCCGAAGGCGCGGAAGAAATACCGCTTGGTTATGCCGAATTCCGGTCTTAGCATACGGAAGGCGAAATCTCCGTCATCGGTTATGAGGAGAAGACCTTCCGTGTCTCTGTCAAGCCTTCCGATGGGGAAGAGCCCTTCCCGGATATCTTCGGGAAAAAGATCCATAACGGTTTCAGAAGTTTTGTCCCGGGTTGCGGTAACAACGCCGCCCGGTTTGTTGAGCATATAATATCGCATATAAATCTCCGAAAAAAGCGGCGGACTTTCTGTCCGCCGTTTTTTATATCAGAATCTGAATTTTTTGAAAATCGCGGGCCAGAGTGCAGTTGCCGCAACGGGAATAAGAAGATAGCGGATGAAGGAAAAAACCGCTCCTTCCGGAAGAATTGCCTTCGGCAGAAGATAAACGACAAGGATAAGAAGAATGCCGCCTGCATAGCGTATGGCCTTTTTCTTTGCGGGGACGTCGTCTATTTCGAATCTGATAAATTTTGTTTCGATAAACGCGCCTATTGCAACGCCAAGAGCAAATCCGAAACTTTTCCAAAGGCTTGTGTCATCGGTATAGATGAAAAGGAAAGGAACAAAAACCGCTGTGCTGATAAAGAACATAAGGGGTTTGTGTCTTGCGTATTTTCTGTAAACAAGCCAGAGAACAAGCGGAAGACCGAGACCGATAATATATCCGCCGAGAACGTCCATGGGCCAGTGGACCCCGAGATAGAGTCTTGAAAGACCCACAAGCGCCGGCATCACTATTGCAAGGGTCCAGAAACGCTTGCGGTTTACCGCCCTTGCGATGGAAGTGAAAAAGTTTGCGGAAGCGTGGGTGTGCCCGCTTGGGAATGAGTATCCCGGTGCGGTGTGTTCCCGAAGAGTTCTTATGCCTTCATAGCCTATCGGTCTTTCAACGGCAAACATTACTTTAAGCGAACTTACAAAAAGATTTCCGAGGGAAAGGCACCAGCACATCCAGTATCCCATTTCCTTGTTGAAACACCAGTAGATGAAAGTTGCGACAAAGATTATGAAAAAATCTTCGCCAAGCATTGTTATGCCTTCGAATATTATATCAAGAGCGGGGCTTGCAACGGATTGTACAGCCCGGATTATTTCTGCCTGAAATTCCATGATTTCACCTTCCTTGATTAGAATATATCACAAAACAAATTCAAATTAAAGCATAAAAAATTTTTTTATCTTCAATTATTAAAAAATAATTAATAGATTTTCATATATAGATATGATATTATAAAGAAAAGATGCAAAAAAGGGGCGATGCAAAAATGAAAATCGAATGGACCCGTTCCATGACCAGAAAAGTTCTGACTTATATTGCAACAGGCGCCGGAATAATCGTTGTATATTTTCTTATGATGAACTTCCGCGAATTGAAGGGAGTATGGCACGCTGCGCTTGATATCTTAAGACCTTTTACAATCGGTGTGATTTTTGCCTATCTTCTTAACGGACCCCTGATGTTTTTTGAGCGCAAATTTGCTTTTGTTGAAAAGGAAAAACCCAGAAAAGTCCTTAAAAGGGTACTCGCAATAATTGTTACGTGGATAGGGGCGATTGCGGTTTTAAGTGCGTTCTTCTATATCGTAATGCCGGACGTTAGCAAAAGTATAAACGTGCTTATCAACAACATTCCGCATTATCTTGCAAACCTCCAGAGTTTTGTAAGAAACATTTCCGAAACGTATAATATCGAAGCGCCGTTCATAAATTATTTCCTTGAATTTGAAATAAGTTCCGAAGTTTTTGCAACTCTTCTTAAAGAATACGGCGAAGAACTTCTTCCCCAGCTTGCCAATATCGCAAACCTTTCCGTACAGATAGGAAACGTTGTTCTTGATATTATTATTGCGTTTGTTCTTTCTGTTTACATTATGTACAGCAAAGAAACCCTTATTGCCCAGCTTAAAAAAGCTCTTTATGCGATTTTAAGAAAAGAAACTTCCGCAAACCTTGTAAGATTCGCAAGGGAATCCCACAGAATTTTCAGCGGATTTATCAACGGAAAACTTCTGGATTCGCTCATAATCGGAATCCTCTGTTTCATCGGAATGAGCATTATCGGATTTGAATTCACAATGCTTATAAGTTTCATTGTCTGCTGCACCAACGTAATCCCGTTCTTCGGACCGTTCCTCGGAGCGATACCATCCATTCTCATTCTTTTAATGGTTGATCCCTGGCAGGCGCTTTGGTTCGCAATTTTCGTGTTCGTTCTTCAGCAGCTTGACGGAAACGTTATCGGACCGAAGATCCTTGGCGACAGCACAGGACTTCCGGCCCTTTGGGTAATGTTCGCGATTCTTGTCGGTGGCGGAATTTTCGGAATCATCGGTATGTTTATCGGTGTTCCGGCCTTTGCGGTAATTTACAAATTCACCAAAGAATATCTTGAAAACAAGCTTAAAGAAAAAAATCTTCCGGAAAAAACGGAAAACTATAAAGTCATAAAAGGTTTCAAAGATTTTGATGACGTTGAGAAAGGAGAAGAAAAATGAAAACAAAACGCGTTTTTTGGATAGTACTTGATTCTTTCGGAGTCGGCGAACTTCCGGATGCCGCGGATTTCGGCGACGTAGGAAGCAACACTCTTGCAGCCTGTGCCGCAAGCGGCAAACTTAATATTCCGAACATGATAAAGCTCGGTCTTGGAAATATCAAAGGCGTAAACTGCATCGGAAAAGAGGAAAAACCTCTCGGCGCTTTCTGTCGCCTTAACGAAGTCAGCAAGGGCAAAGATACCACAACCGGTCATTGGGAACTTGCGGGACTTGTTTCCGAACAGGCTTTCCCCACATATCCCGAAGGTTTTCCGGACGAAGTCATAGATATGTTCAAAGAGGCAACCGGACTTGATATCCTCTGCAACAAACCTTACAGCGGAACTCAGCTTATTATGGATTACGGCAAGGAACACGTCGAAACCGGAAAGCCGATTGTCTATACTTCCGCGGACAGCGTTTTCCAGGTTGCGGCACACGAAGATGTTATCCCTCTTGAAAAACTTTATGAGATCTGCGAAAAATCCAGAGCGTTCCTCCAGGGAAAACACGGAGTGGGCCGCGTTATCGCAAGACCTTTCAAAGGCGAGTATCCGGATTTTTACAGAACTTCCGGACGCCACGATTTCTCCCTTGTTCCGCCGAAAGATACCGCGCTTGATGTCCTTATGAAAAAAGGTTTTGCGACAATCGGTGTCGGAAAAATCTATGATATCTTTGCGGGAAAAGGCGTTTCCGAAACTTACCGCACCGGACCCAACAAAATCGGAATGGAAAAAACCGATGAACTTTTTGAAAAAGATTTTGAAGGTCTTTGCTTCATAAACCTTGTTGATTTCGATATGGTTTACGGTCACAGAAACGACGCTGAAGGTTATGCGAACGCTCTTTCCGAATTTGATGAATGGCTTGGAAAATTTATGGCAAAAATGAATGAGGATGACGTCCTCATGATCACCGCCGACCACGGATGCGACCCTGCAACTCCTTCCACCGACCATTCCCGCGAATATATTCCGCTTCTTGTTTACGGTGCCGGAATCAAAGCCGGAACCGATCTCGGAACCAGAAAATGCTATGCGGATCAGTCCAAAACCATCCTTGAAATTTTCGGAATCACCGATTCCGAAACCGCCGGGGAAAGCTTTTGGAAAGAAATTAAAATTTGATTATAATACTTTAAATTATATAAACGATAGGAGGCGACAATATGAAAACCTTTGTTAAAACCATGTTTTTGTTTATTTTATGCGCTTTTTTGCTTGTTGGCTGTTCTTTTGACATAAGCGGAATCAATAACGCTGTTGAAGCAGTAAAGCCGGTCAAGCTAAGCGGAGATCTTAAAAGCGAAGCAGTTGTTCCCGCGGACGGAATTCCTGTAAAGAAGATGGATTTTGAAAATATAAGCTTTACAAATACAGAAAATGCAAAGATTTATATTGTTCCTTCCGATGAAACAAGGGTCGAACTGACCTATCCTTCCGATATGGAAAGCCATGGATTCCGTGTGTTTATCCATGAGGGCGAAATCGAAATTTCCGTCCCGAGACAGAAGAATTTTTCGGCAGAAAAATTTGAAGTCACCGTTTTTGCGAACATTGAGGAAATTGAAATTTCCGGCGGAATCGAAATTGAAATGGATGCTTCCGCTTCGGGAAAGATCGATCTTGACGTAACCGGCGGAACGGCAGTTTATATCTATAACATCAATACGAAAGAGATTGAAATGGATATAAAAGGAGCGGCTTCGATGGATCTTTCCGGCGCGACCGACAGAATGGATATCGAACTTGCGGGTGCGGGAGCGATTGACGCAAAATCTCTTATCTGCAAAAAAGCCGAAGTAAAAATCAGCGGTGCCGGCACTGCTGAAATTTCGGTAACCGATGAACTTTTTGCGGACGTTGACGGAGTCGGAAAACTCACTTATTACGGCGACCCGATTCTTAAAAACATTTCCGGCGGTCTTACGGATATTGAACAGGCTTCGAAAGAAGTTTACGGAGGATAATTTTAAAATAAACGCAACAAAAACGGACAAAAAAGGCACTATTATATTGAAAGGAATGATTTCATGAAAAAAGTTGTTTTGATTCTGGTAGTAATAATGTTTGGCCTTTTCTGTGCGTGCGATTCAAGCGAAGTTTCGGAAATTCCGGAAGAGGAAAAAACAATATGTAATATTGCAGGAAAAGATTATGAATTGAAGGTTCCGCCAAAAACCCGAATAGAAATTCATG
Organism: Oscillospiraceae bacterium; assembly: GCA_045636625.1. Taxonomy (GTDB): domain Bacteria; phylum Bacillota; class Clostridia; order Oscillospirales; family Ruminococcaceae; genus UMGS1668. The sequence continues at coordinate 1,871 of JAZTXW010000103.1, read as the reverse complement.
AGGGAGGAGAAATGGCTGTTTACACTCCAAGCATTTCTGAATTTCCAGAGGTTGTTGATTTTTCCGCTCTTTCCGGTTGTGAGGAAATTACGAGGCTTTTGGTTTATATAAGTTCCAAAACGGAAAAAGTTATTGTTCCGAATATGCCTAATCTTGAATACTGCTATTTTTTCTCGGCTTTCGAAAGTCCTGTAGGGAAAATTGATTTATCCGCAACAGAAAAAGTTGCAACCGTTGATTCTGATGCTTTAACAGAAGAACTGATTATAGGAAAAGGCACCGAAAGTTTGATTCTTGGAAAGGGTTTTGAGCTTTCAAAAATTTCCGGAGGAGAAAACTTAAAAAGTATTACTCTTCATAGCGGTGCGGATTTATCTTTGATTGCGGGAATCGGAGAAATTGAAAAAGTATATATAAGCGGCGAAGGTTCGGATATCGGGGAGCTTGAAAATCTCAAAAGCATGAAGCGTCTTTCTTTGATAGGTACAGAGTTTGATCTTTCCGAGATGGAAGTTCTTTCCATGGAAACACTTGTTTTGGGCGATTATATCGGCCAAAGCACTGTTGATTCGATTACAGGCTCAGAAACCATTACAGATCTTCATATAAGCGACCGCAACATTACAGATATTGCAGTAATTGAAAAAATGCCGAATCTAAAGACGATTCTCCTTACTGTAGATGGCATGCAGGACGGTTCAATTACTTTATGGTATAACGGAACCATAACGGAAGAAATGCTTGATTTGCTCAAAACAAATGTCGATAAAAAACCGCTTCAAAAATTTATCCAAAACGGTGGAGAAATATATATTTTTAACGACCCAAACAGAGCAAATGTATTATCTATGGCTGAATAAAAAAATCCCTGCCAATTGGCAGGGATTTTTCTTTTGTTCAAATCAATCGATTTTAACGATTCTTCCTTCTTTTCTGGGTTTTTCGGCGGGTGCTTCAGCTTCATAGCCGAGGACGCAGTTTCCGATTCCGATAAGGTTTTCCGGAAGACCCCATTTTGCAAGAAGTTCTTTTCCGACCGGAAGTTCAAAGGTCTGTTTTGCTCTGTGGATCCAGCAGGAACCAAGACCGAGAGCATGTGCCGCGTTCATAAGGTTGCCCATAACAAGGCTTCCGTCCTCAAGATAAGTGGGGTCCGGTGCGGCAAGAACACCAACCACACAAGGCGCGCCATAAAAGGGGTCACCTTCACGGTCCATAACGCTTGCGTTGATTTTGGAAAGCAGGTCGCGGGTTTCTTTATCACGAACGGCAACAAGATATGTGCTCTGGCGGTTCATTCCGCTTGCGGCAAAAGTTCCCGCTTCAAGGACCTTATCAAGAAGTTCGTCGGACACCTGCTGTTCGGTATAATTTCTGCAGCTTCTTCTGGTCAAAAGATTTTCCATAGCTTCCATAATGATATCTCCTTTCGGTAAAAGGGTCTATAAAAAAAGGCGGAGCAAAGCTCCGCCTTTTTTATCAGCTTCTGAGTTCTGCGCCGATGTTAGCAAGTTCTTTAAGAACTTTGTTAACTGCGCGGTCGCATTCCTCAACGGTAAGGGTGCGGTCTGCGGCACGGAGAGTCATAGTGTAAGCAACGCTCTTCTTGCCTTCGGCAATGGAAGAACCTTTGTAAACGTCGAAGAGTTCAACTTTTTCAAGGAGTTTGCCTGCGCCTGCGCGGATTGCTTTTTCAAGAGATGCTGCGGGAAGTTCATCGTCGCAGATGATTGCAAGGTCGCGGGTGGATGCAGGGAATTTGGGGGTGGGTTTGAATTTCTTTTCGACGATTCTTGCATCGAAGATATCGGAAATATCAAGGGTTGCAACGTAAGCGCGGGTTCCGATTCCGTAGTTATCAAGAACTGCGG
>JAZTXW010000102.1:0-12351 GCA_045636625.1 Oscillospiraceae bacterium | reverse complement strand
TAATAACATGCTTAGACTCAGTATGCAGTTCTTCGCCCATAAAAAAGGTATGGGCTCCACTAAAAACGGCCGTGATTCCGAATCCAAACGCCTTGGCCCGAAAAGAGCCGACGGTCAGTTTGTTCTTGCAGGTAACATCCTCGTAAGACAGCGCGGAACTCACTTCCATCCCGGTAACAACGTTGGCAAAGGTTCCGACGATACCCTCTTCGCTCTCACCGATGGTGTTGTAAGATTCGAACGCCTTGGTGCAGACCGCAAAAAGGTAAGCGTATATCCTGTCGAGCAGTAATCTGCCCGCGTTGAAAAAAGGGACGGAATTCCGTCCCTTTTTAAATTGCCTTTTTGCAAAAGGAGGTTTTCCTTATGATAATCCGAAAAGCCGAACTTGAAGATGCCGAACTCCTTTCCGAAATCCGGAAGCTTCAGCTTATTGACGAAGGCATTGCGCCGGATTGCGATATTGATCCGGAACTTGATGCCTTTTTCAAAAAATGGCTTGTATCAAAAGATTTTCTCCAGCTTATTGCGGAGGAAGACGGAAAGCTCCTTTCAACGGCGGCTGTTATTTATTATGATCTGCCGCCTTCCTACACGAATAAAATCGGTGTCCGCGGGTATGTTACAAACGTATATACCGCGCCGGAACACCGCAGAAAAGGTCTTTCAAAAATGCTTCTGACAAAACTTTTTGATGATGCAAAAAAACGCGGAATAAAAAAGCTCTGGCTCGGCGCATCAAAAGACGGAAGACCGCTTTATGAAAAACTCGGCTTCATACAGCAGGAAAGCTATATGGAGCTTACATTCGAAGATCAAACGGAGGTATAAAGATGTTTGTCGATACCGCAAAAATCAGAATCAAGGCCGGAAACGGCGGCAACGGCGCAGTTACATTCCATCGCGAAAAATATGTAAACGCCGGCGGTCCCGACGGCGGTGACGGCGGCAAAGGCGGAAACGTTGTTTTTGTCGGCGATACCAACATTTCCAGCCTTATTGATTTTAAATATAAAAAACGCTATATTGCCGAAAACGGCAAAAACGGTTCCGGAAGCAACATGACCGGAAAATCTGCATCGGACCTTATTATTAAAGTTCCGGTAGGAACTCTTATCCGTGAAGCTGAAACCGGAAGAATCCTTGCGGATATTTCCGACCGTGAACCCCATATTGTTGCAAAAGGAGGAAAAGGCGGTTGGGGCAACCAGCATTTTGCTTCCGCAACCCGCCAGATCCCCAAATTTGCAAAACCCGGCTTCCCCGGCGAAGAATTCGAAGTTACCCTTGAACTCAAACTCCTTGCGGACGTAGGTCTTGTCGGATTCCCCAACGTTGGTAAATCCACCCTTATTTCCGTTGTATCCGCCGCAAAGCCTGAAATTGCAAACTATCCCTTCACCACCCTTACCCCTGTTCTCGGCGTTGTAAAAATGGACGCAGGCAGCTCTTTCGTAATGGCCGATATCCCCGGTCTTATCGAAGGCGCTTCCGAAGGTGTCGGTCTTGGACACGACTTCCTCCGCCATGTTGAACGCTGCAGACTCGTTCTTCACGTTGTGGATATTTCCGCAATGGACGGACGCGATCCCATCGACGATTACAAGCAGATCAACTATGAGCTTGAAAAATTCAACCCCGAACTTGCAAAACGTCCGCAGATCGTTGCTCTTAACAAAGCAGACGCTTCCATCGAGGAAATGATCGGCGAGTTCAACGAATTTGCCGAAGAAAACGGTTTTAAAACCTATCTCATCTCTGCCGCAACCGGCGAAGGTGTTCAGGAACTCATCAATGCCGTTGCCGCGGAACTTGCAAAACTTCCGCCTATTACCAGATACGAGGTTGAAGAACCTGTTCGCGAAGAAATCACTTCCAAACAGGAATTCAAGATCCATATCGAAGACGGAATTTATGTTGTCGAAGCTCCCTGGCTTATGCATGCTCTCGGTTACGTTGATCTTGATGACTATGAATCTCTCCAGTATTTCCAGAGGGTTCTCCGTCTTTCCGGAATCATCGATGAACTTGAAAGAATGGGTATCAACGAAGGCGACACTGTAAGCATTCTCGATATCGAGTTCGATTATATGAGATGATTTTGCATTTTTCACAGAATGCAGAAAAAAGCTCCTCCCAAATCGGGAGGAGCTTTTTATTTTATCTGTTTTTGTTTTCCGCCGCGGTAACGGTGTTCTGCATAAGCATAGCAACGGTCATCGGACCGACACCGCCCGGAACGGGAGTTATATAGCTTGCTTTCGGCTCGACGTTTTCAAAATCAACATCGCCGCAAAGTTTTCCGTTTTCGTCGCGGTTGATACCTACGTCGATAACAACTGCGCCCTCTTTTACCATATCCGCGGTGACGAATTTAGGTCTTCCGACCGCAGCAACAAGGATATCCGCGGTTTTTGTTTCTTCCGCAAGATTTGCGGTGCGGCTGTGGCAGATTTCGACCGTTCCGTTTTCATGGAGAAGCATCATCGCCATGGGTTTTCCGACTATATCGCTTCTTCCGATAACAACACATTTTTTGCCGGCCGGAGAAATTCCGTAGCGATGCAGAAGTTCCATAACCCCAGCGGGAGTGCAGGGAAGGAATCTGTAATCGCCGCGCATTATATGACCGACATTTTCCGGATGGAAAGCGTCAACGTCCTTTTCAGCGGGGATGCATGCAAGAGCTCTTTCTCCGTCAAGTCCTTTCGGAAGCGGCATCTGCACAAGGATTCCGTCGATATCTACCCTTGCGGCATAGGAATTGATTATAAATTCAAGCATTTCCTGGGTTATATCCGCCGCAAGAGTTACGACCTCGCTTGCAACGCCGATTTCCTCACAAGCTTTCGCTTTGTTGCGGACATAAACTTTAGAAGCCGGATCTTCACCGACAAGAATAACCGCAAGAGCGGGTCTTCTTTTTGTTTCGGCAACCATTTTTTCGATTTTTTCTTTAAGTTCCGCACGGACTTCCGCCGCGATTTTCTTTCCGTCAATTATCGTTGCCATTTTCCTGTTTCTCCTCTTTTCCCTTTACTTCGGAAACAACTTTCTCACAGTCTTTTTTATAATCCCATTTGCCTTCTGCGACAAGTTTTCCTTTTTCGGTTTCGGCAAAAATTCCAAGCCATTCCGGTTTGTTTTCGGATTTAAGAAGTTTAATTGCCGCAACATATCCGCAGATCGCAATTATAAGCATAATCGCACCGAGAAGCTGGGAAATCCTGAACGGACCGATCATGAGGCTGTCGGTGCGAAGACCTTCTATAAGCATTCTTCCGAAACCGTTCCATCCGAGATAGAAAAACATCATCTGTCCGTCAAAACTGCGTCTTTTCATGACATAGCAAAAAACAAGAAGTCCTATCGCGCACCAGAGAGATTCATACAGGAAAGTAGGATGCACCGGAATGCTCGGATCCATAACCGCACCCATAACTTCTTCGGAATGTCTTTCGATATAGGCGGCAATTTTCGGGCTTGTCATTCCCCAGGGAAGAGTTGTGTTGGAACCGAATGCCTCGCTGTTCACAAAGTTTCCCCAACGTCCGATACCCTGTCCGATAAGGACCGCTCCGCCGGCAACGTCAAGAAACGCAAGCACATTCTGTTTGCGGAGTTTACAGCCGATTATAAGTCCGATTATTCCGCCGATTATTCCGCCGTAAAAACCAAGTCCGCCGCCGCGGATATTAAGGATCTCCATAAGGTTATCCTTATACATATCCCACTGGAATGCAACGTAATAAAGTCTTGCACCCAATATTCCGAAAATCATTGTAAAGAAAATTACGTCAACGGCTCTGTCAGGATCAACGCCGAATTTCGGAAAATTTTTGAACGCAAAGCCAATGGCAAGCATAAATCCGGTTGCAATAATAATTGCGTACCAATAAATATCGATCGAACCTATTGAAAAAGCAACACGGCTTACTTCAAATTCAAGTCCAAGACCGGGAAAACTGATCAAATCTGTCATAGATTATGCCTCCTTTGGCGTCAGGGTTTTACTACGGAAAGAGCCGAATTTTCAGAGCAGTATGTGGATTTAATGCGTTCGATAACGCTTTCGGGGGTCGCGTTTGCGGCGATGTCAAGCATTTCGTACATATCAACGCCCGGGAAATGGCAATTGAAAAGTGCGGTTGCTGCGCCGGTCACCCTGTCATAAGAACGCATATAGTGTCCGTAAACCGTTCTTTGAGCACAAGTGAAAACATCGTCCGGAATTCCGTGCTCAAGGATATTGTCAAATTCCTCTTTAAGACGGTTATAAACCTTTTCGGGGTCGCGGCTTTCTCCGGAAAGAAGGATGGAAATATAATCTCTTCCGCAGAAAACTTCGCTTCCGAAGGTTGCGTTGATAAGTCCCTCGTCATAAAGTTCGCGGTAAACCTTTGTGTAATCGTCGCAAAGTGCGCCGACAAAAATTTCATCAAGAATACTTCCACGGAAGTTTTCCGCTTCAGTCCCTGTTCTGCCTTTAAAACCGATGTTGAACATAGGAACGGAAACCGGAAGATGCTGTTCGACATAATTCTGAACAACCGGGTCCGGTTCGCCGCAGTCTCCATGCTCAAGATAAAAATCCTTTGCCGGTTCAAGCACTTTATCCGCAACTTTGAGCACCGTTTCCATATCAAAATTTCCCGCAACGGTAAGAACCATGTTATGGAGGTTATAGAAGGTGTTATAACAGTCGTAAAGAAGGTCGGAAGTTATTTCCGCAATGGATTCAACCGTTCCGGCAATGTCTATTTTTACGGGGTTTTTATGATAGAGCGCGCCAAGAAGATTAAAAAGCACTCTCCAATCGGCGGAATCGTCATACATTCTTATTTCCTGACCGATTATTCCCTGCTCCTTCGCAACGGTTTCAGGAGTGAAATACGGGTGGGTTACAAAATCCAGAAGTATCTCCATGCTTTCCTCAAAATTATCGGAACATGCAAAAAGATATGCCGTTCTGTCAAAAGCGGTGAAAGCATTTGCATTCGCACCGGTTTTTGCATAGCGGTCGAAAGCGGAACATTCCTCGCTTTCAAAAAGTTTGTGCTCAAGATAATGGGCAATTCCTTCCGGAAGTTTTTTGAATTCGCCGTTTTCTGCGGTTTTTATGCAGGTATCAATGGAGCCGTATGCTGTTCCGAACATTGCATAGGCGGTGGAAAAACCTTTCATCGGCGCCATAAGAATAGTAAGTCCGCTTGGATGTTTTACTTCATAATAACAATCGCCAAGGCGGCTGCTTTCGATTTTTTTCATTTCAAGGCTCATTTGTTTTCGCCTCCTTTAAGGAAGAAAACCGCCGCAAGTTTTGCCTTTCCGGCTGCTTCCATAACCTCTTCTTTTGTAACGTCCTCGATGGCTTTTTTATCGTCTTCCGTTGTAACGATATTTCCTTCGACTATTCCGCTCATATACCAGCTTTCCACGGAATAGAGCGTATCTCCGACCGAGCCGAGGCTGTTGAGAATTGCGCCCTTGGTGTTTTCAAATTCCTCTTCGGTAAAATCGCCTTTTGCAACAAGTTCAAGCTGGCGCACGATTTCGCTCTGGGCTTTTTCGCGGTTTTCAAATTCAATTCCGCAATCGACTATAAGAATTCCGCTTCCGCGTTCAAAATGAGAATCAGCATAATAGCAAAGGCTCATTTTTTCGCGGACGTTCATAAACAGTTTGGAAAAAGCCGTTCCGCCATAAAGAGCCGAAAGCATTCTTGCGGCGTTCTTTTCTTTTTCGGTTTTCGGGGCGCCCATACGGAAAATCATAACAAGTTTTCCCTGGGCAATATCCATGCTTTCTTCCGCTTCTTTAAACGGAGAATAAGCTACCATTTCCGCTTCCGGAACTTCTGCCGGGCTGCGGTCAAGGGATGCTATTTTTTCGGCAAAAACCTTCTCCGCAATTTCCGGATCTCCGGGACCTGCAAAGAAAATTTCGATCTGAGCCTGTTCAACAAGTTCCCTCCATGCTTTTGCAAGACTTTCGGAGGTGATTGTCTTTGCGTCCTCAACGTAACCGTAGCGTTTTATGCCGAATGGTTCTTTTTCAAAAACAAGATTAAGAGCTTTACCTATGGCATAGGTGCGTTTGTCGTTAAGATCGCTTTCGATTGTATCGATAAGATATTCCCTTTCGAGTTCAAGGTCTATTTCCGGGAAAAATCCGTTTTCATCAAAATCAGGTTCGAAAACAATATCCCAAAGAAGGTTCGCGGCTGTTTCGGTCATGCTTTCGCCGCCGATGGCATATTTATCGTCGGCGGTAAGAAGGGTTATTTCGATTATCTGTTTGTTTCCGTGTTTGCCAACATCCGCTTCAAGGATAGCTCCGTACATTTCCGCAAGTTTTTTATTGAGAGCTGTAAAATCCGGACAGCTTTTGCAGCCTTTTCTGAGGACAAAAGGAACAAGGGCATTTACCGTTGCTGTTTCCTTTTCAAGGGGGGTTACAAGACAAAGGGTCATTCTGTTATGTTTGAATTTGGGTTCCGCAACCGAATTCATAAAAGCGCCCTTGCCGATTTCTTTTCTGTTCAAAGTTCCGATCATCTGTTTTCCCTCATTTCATGTGAACATCAATCTGATTATAAGGAATTTCGATTTTGTTTTCATCAAAAGCAAGTTTTACCTTTTCGTTAAGACTGCAGCGAAGGGTTTCGTAACTGTCCCATTTGACGTAAACTTTGCAAACTATATCTATTCCGTTAGGGCCTATCGCAGTAACCATTATAAAAATCTCTTTTTCTTTTTCAACAAGAGGTTCCGCATCAACAACCTGGCGGATAACTTTCTTTGCTTTTTCAAAATCTTCGCCGTAACCGATGGTAAAAACCGAATCAAGCCTGCGAAGGCCGATTTTGCTGTAATTTATAAGTGTGTTTCCCGCAACAATGCTGTTCGGAATTATTATTTCCTTATTATCTGCGGTAAAAAGGTGGGTGTGGATAAGCCCCACTTCCGAAACAAATCCGGAAACGGTTTCTTCCGGAATTTCGACAAAATCTCCCGCGTTAAAAGGTTTTGAAAAAAGAATCGTAATTCCGCTTGCGAAAAGGGCGATTATATCCTTGATCGCAAGAGAAAACGCAAGGGTAAACACACTGAAAATCGCAAGAACGGAAGTTACCGGAATTCCAAGTACGTTTGCCGCAGTGAGGATCACGATAAAATATAGCAGAAAAGCGGCTATTCCGTGGATGAATTTTGTCGCGCCGGCGGCAAGTCCGCTTTTTTCAACATAGCGCATAATTATCTGAAGCACCCAACGCACGATTATTGCGCCGAGAATAACGGTTACAAACGCCCAAAGAACTTTTTCACCGTATTTTGAAAGTATTTCGCCGGGTTCCATTTTTCCAAGAGTCTCCAGAAAAGCATCGAGATTTTCCATTCCCGATGAATTTTCGGAAGCCGCAACCGCTTCTTCCGCTGTAAGTAAAATTCTTTTCAAAGGTTTTCCTCCTTCCGCAAAGCCCCGCTTACTTTAATGGAGGCTTTTTTATTATTCCTTTTTAAGCTTTGCAAAATTCGCCATAAGTTTTTTGGTTCCAACTTTTTCAAAAGCAATTTCAAGAAGAGTATCGCCGCTCATGGGTTTTGCGGAAACAACCATTCCTTTTCCGAAAACTTTATGGCTTACGGTATCGCCCGGACGGTAATCCGAACTTTCGGTTTTCGGTGCCTCGGTAAAAGTTTTTTCAATGTGCATTTTTCCGTTAGGTTCATCCTCGAAATGATAACTGATATTTCTCCTTCTGCCTTCGCTTTCGTCGAAGAAATCCTTATATTCCTCCGGAATTTCCTCCGCAAAGCGGGAAAGTCGGTTGTGGTTTGTCTGTCCGAAAATCATTCGGCTTGCCGCGGCGGTCAGGAAAAGGTTTTTCTTTGCACGGGTTATTCCAACATAGGCAAGGCGGCGTTCCTCTTCCATTTCGTTCATATCGTAAATCGCCTGCATTCCGGGGAAAACGCCTTCCTCCGCACCGATAATAAACACATTTTCAAATTCAAGACCTTTTGCGGAATGTAGAGTCATCATAAGCACGGAATCGCTTTCCTCAAGCCTGTCAAGATCCGTATAAAGGGCAACTTCCTCGAGGAATCCGGAGAGTTCAGCGTTTTCGGAAGCATCCTGATATTTCATCATGTTGGTTTTAAGTTCTCCGATGTTCTCAAGGCGGGTCTCTCCTTCCAATCCCTGAGCACGGAGCATTTCGGTATATCCGGTTTTTTCGCAAAGAGTATCAAAAAACTCTTCTGCATCAAAATCTTCGGCAATTTCCGCAAGTTCTTTTATCATCTCGGTAAAACCTTTGAGCACCGTACTGCGCTTCATAAGGTCGATATATTCATCCGCGTGCTCAAAAACCTCGAAAAGGCTCATTCCGGTAACGTCGGATATATGCTGTGCGGAAGCAAGAGTAGTTGCGCCGATTCCGCGCTTCGGTTCATTGATGATTCTCTCAAGGCGAAGGTTGTCCGAAGGATTTGCGATTACGGACATATAGGCAAGCATATCTTTAATTTCCTTGCGTTCATAGAAACGAAGACCGCCGATGATTTTATAAGGCACTCCCGCTCTCATGAAAGTACGCTCAAGGCTTGCGGATTGGGCGTGCATTCTGTAAAGAACGGCAAAATCACTGTAATTTGAACCTTTTGAAATTCCGTCAAGAACCTTGTCCGCAATAAATTCCGCTTCCCTGTCCTCATCAATACAGCGGCGTATGGTGATTTTGCTTCCGTCGTCGCTTTCAGTCCAGAGGTTTTTGCCCTTTCGCTCGGTATTGTGTTCGATAACTCTGTTCGCAGCGGAAAGAATATTCTGGGTCGAGCGATAGTTCTGTTCAAGGCGGACAACTTTTGCTCCGGGGAACTGGCGTTCAAAAGAAAGAATATTTTCTATGGTCGCTCCGCGGAATTTATAGATCGATTGGTCATCATCACCGACTACGCAAAGATTTTTGTTCTTTTGCGCAAGCATTGCAACAAGCATATACTGAACATGGTTCGTGTCCTGATATTCGTCAACCATGATATACTGCCAGCGGTTCTGATAATATTCAAGAACTTCCGGTTTTGTTTTAAAAAGGCGGACTGTTTCGCAAAGAAGGTCGTCAAAATCCAGAGCGCCGGCTTCGTGAAGTTCTTTCTGATAAGCGGCATAGACCCTTGCGGTGATTTTCATACGGTAATCGCCGTTTCTGTCCGCAATATCCGCCATATCCTGCGGATCCTCAAGTCTTTCCTTTGCATGGCTTATGGCACCGAGCAAAGGTTTCGGAGGAAACTGTTTTTCCTCCATATTAAGGGTTTTAAGGCATTTTTTAACCACCCTGAGGCTGTCGTCCGTATCATAAATGGTAAAGCTTTTCGGAAGGTCAATGGCTTCCGCTTCGCGGCGAAGAATTCTTACGCACATGCTGTGGAAAGTTGAAGCAAAAACATCCGCAGCTTCCGCACCGAGTTTTGTTACAAGGCGGTTTTTAAGCTCATCAGCGGCTTTGTTTGTAAATGTTATGGTAAGAATATTCCAGGGACGGACTCCGCTTTCGATAAGCTTTGCTACCCTTGCGATAAGAACGGTGGTTTTTCCGCTTCCCGCTCCCGCAAGAACAAGAAGAGGACCTTCTTTATGGTTGACCGCTTCCATCTGGCGCGGGTTAAGAGTTTCGTAAGAAAAAGCCATTGGTTTACCTCCGGTTATAATAAGCTAATTATATATTATATTATATAATTATGAATTTTTCAACACAAAAAAGGCTCCCTTGTGTAAAGGGAGCTGGCATTTGCAAGGCAAATGACTGAGGGATTATAACTATATAAGATATTATAAAAGGGCGGATAAAATCCGTCCTTTTTCGTTTTTATTCATCATTTTCAAGGCGATACGGTACGAAGAAAGGCAACCTTCCCTCAATAAGCATTTGTTTAAGTCCAGGGTAAGACCAATGTTCCATATCAATTTCGCCGAAAGTGATTTTAAGTTCTTCACCGTTTTTAAAAGCTTCTTTACATCCGGCGCAATCGGCATTTTCGTCCTCCGGCTCAAACCATATCCAATATTTCAAATCTCTTCCAGTAGCGTCGCATGTCATAAGTTTACCTATATATATTACGCCGTTTATTTCTGCCGTGACCGGTTCATGGAATTTAAAGTTTCGGTAATACTGCGCCGTACCATAAGTCATGCACGGTTTGAAATGCATATAGCTTGTAAGAGAAGTTTGAATTGTTTTAGAAGTCATGAAAACATCAAAATAAGCATCTTTTTCAAAAGTAACTTTATCAAAATAAATGCCAAGTTCCGAAAGATTCGAATAACTTTCCGGGTCTCTCCAGTTTTCATCCGTAAGATTTACAATAAAATCCTCATCAGTATAATAAAGACCATATCCGTTGGTTCTTTCAAAAAATTTCATTCTGTAATTAAAACCGCCAACATACATATTCCATACGTCGCTGGTGAAAAACGCCATTAGAATAAAGGCAACCGCCAAAACCGCTAATACAATTCTTCTTATGATTTTCTTCTTTTCCGGAGCCATATGCGGAAGACCTTCGACAATTTCTTTTGCATATTCCTTGGCGGAATTTTCGTGGATTTCAGAAAGCGGTGCGTCGTTTTCCTGTGCATCAAGATAAATCGAATGAAGGGTCTCAATAGCCTCGTTTCTTTCTGGGCAGGTTTTTGCGTGCTTCTCAACATATTCTTTTACATCGTAAAAATCATAGATATATTCACCTTTAAGTTCAGCCATCTTTTTCACCTCCGCTTAAAATTTCGTTTACGGAAAAATCAAGAGCGTTCCAAATTTCCCTGAATTTTAAAAGTTCTTCCAAACCTTTTTCGGTAGTACAGTAATATTTTCTTGCCGGACCGTTTGGAACCGGAACTTTTTCGCTTTTGATAAGTCCGTCACTTTCAAGCCTTAAAAGAAGCGGAAAAAGCGTTCCGTCGGAAACATCCGCCATTTTATATTCCAAAAGTTTCTTTGGAATTTCCTGGGAATAAAGCTTTTCCCTGCTTAAAACAGCAAGAACACAGCCTTCGAGAATTCCTTTCATAATCTGGGTTTTGTTTATCAAAAAAGCTCCTCCCTTCCGGTTACTTGTAATGCAATTATCCAAGTTCATTGTATTGCAAGTAACCAATTTTGTCAATATTTTTTTATGATTTTTCACCTCGTATAATTTTCTTTAAAAACTTGCAAAACCCCGGGTAATATGTTATATTAAAGTGTAATATTATTAATTAACATGAGGTGATCACCATGAAAAGAACGGAGCTGAGGCTTGTTTTTGCCTCTCCGGAAGCTTTTGCCGAAGAGCCGATTAAAATCTGCGGCTGGCTTCGCACTTCCCGTAACTCCAAATCCATAGGCTTTATCGAACTTAACGACGGAACCTGCTTCTCTAATATCCAGGTTGTTTACGAGGAAGAAAAAGTCAATAATTTCAAGGAGATCAATAAGCTCAACGTTGGCTCCGCCGTTTCCGTAATCGGCAATATCATTCTTACTCCGGACGCAAAACAGCCTTTCGAAATGCACGCAACCGAAGTTATTATCGAAGGCGAATCCACCCCGGATTACCCGCTCCAGAAAAAGCGCCACAGCCTTGAATATCTCCGCACCATCGCACACCTCCGTCCGAGAACCAACACTTTCTCTGCCGCTTTCCGTGTAAGAAGCGCAGCCGCTTTTGCGATCCACCAGTTCTTCCAGAGCAGGGGCTTTGTCTATGTTCACACCCCGCTCATCACCGGTTCCGACTGTGAAGGCGCAGGCGAAATGTTCCGTGTAACCACTCTCGATCCTTCCAACCCTCCGAGAAACGAGGACGGTTCCGTTGATTTCAGCCAGGATTTCTTCGGAAAAGCAACCGGACTTACCGTTTCCGGCCAGCTTGAAGGCGAAGCAATGGCAATGGCTTTCAGCAACATCTATACTTTCGGACCTACTTTCCGCGCAGAAAAATCCTATACCCAGCGCCATGCCGCAGAGTTCTGGATGATCGAACCGGAGATTGCTTTTGCAGATCTTTACGATGAAATGCAGCTTTCCGAAGATATGATCAAATATATCTTCCGCTACGTTCTCGATAACTGCCCGAGAGAAATGAAATTCTTCAACGATTTTTATGACAAAGGTCTTATCGAACGTCTTGAAACCATCTGCACTCAGGAATTTGTACGTCTTGATTACACCAAAGCTGTTGAGATCCTTACCGAAGTTAAAGACCGTTTTGAATATCCTGTATATTGGGGTTGCGATCTTCAGACCGAGCACGAACGTTACCTCACCGAGGAAGTTTACAAAGCTCCTATCTTCGTAACCAACTA
>JAZTXW010000101.1:0-24249 GCA_045636625.1 Oscillospiraceae bacterium | reverse complement strand
ATTTTCTTTAAACAGATTAAATCATATTATGCGGAATTTTGTCAATATGACAGAAAAAAATCTTGTGTTTTTTTATAAAAATCTTGCGGAATCGCCTTTATGTGAGTATAATAATTTTATTAGGAATCTCTAAAATCTTTATTATATATAGGAGGAATTTCCATGTCCAGCGTTCGTCCCGAAAATATGGAACGTATCACAACCCCCGAACTTGCGGAAAAATTCATCGAAGAACAGATTGCCGAAATCAAAGCACAGGTCGGTGACAAAAAAGTCCTTCTCGCTCTTTCCGGCGGCGTTGATTCTTCCGTTGTTGCCGCACTTCTTATCAAAGCAATCGGAAAACAGCTTGTCTGCGTTCACGTAAACCACGGCCTTATGCGCAAAAACGAATCTGAAAACGTGGTTGAAGTTTTCAGAAACCAGCTTGACGCAAACCTTATCTACGTTGACGCAACCGATCGTTTCCTCGATCTTCTTGCAGGTGTTGCCGAACCCGAAAGAAAAAGAAAAATCATCGGAAAAGAATTTATCGAAGTTTTCGCCGACGAAGCACGCAAACTTGAAGGCGTTGAATTCCTTGCACAGGGAACGATCTATCCCGATATTCTTGAAAGTATCAAAGCTGCCGAAGGTAAAAAAGCCGTTAAAAGCCACCACAACGTCGGCGGTCTTCCTGAAGACCTTAACTTCGAGCTTGTTGAACCCATCAAACTTCTCTTCAAAGATGAAGTCCGCGTAGTTGGTGAAGCTCTCGGTCTTCCTCACGGAATGGTATATCGTCAGCCGTTCCCTGGTCCCGGTCTCGGTGTACGCTGCCTTGGCGCAATCACCCGCGACCGCCTTGCCGCACTCCGTGAAGCCGATGCAATTCTTCGCGAAGAATTCGATCTTAACGGTCTTGCAGAAAAAGTATGGCAGTATTTCATCGTTGTTCCGGACGTTAAAAGCGTTGGCGTAAAAGACGAGAGCCGTTATGAAGGCTGGCCCGCAATCATCCGCGCAGTCAACACCAAAGACGCCATGTCCGCAACCATTGAAGAGATTCCCTACGCAGTTCTCCATAAAGTTACCGACCGCATCACCCACGAGGTCGAAGGCATCAACCGTGTTCTTTATGACCTTACTCCTAAGCCCATCGGAACCATCGAGTGGGAATAATCCGTTTTATCAAAAAGCCCCCGGTTTTAATCGGGGGCCTCTTTTTATTTATTTGTATTTTTTCGTTTTTTGCGGTATAATCAATCCATCGCTGAAAGAGGTGAAAACAATGGAACTGCAATATATTTCCCGTGATATCCGCGATGATATCGTTGAATTTGCCCATGACATTCATAGGCATCCCGAACTCAGCCATAGGGAATTTGTGACGACGGAGCGTCTGGTTGATGCTTTGAAAAAACTTGATATCGAACTTCCGGAAGAACAGCCTTCCACAGGTGTTGTCGGAATTCTTCGCGGAAAAATTCCGGGACCCACTGTTGCGCTCAGGGCTGATATCGACGCCCTTCCAATCGAGGAAACTCCCGAACATGAGATCCGTTCCGAAAACCGGAACGTCATGCACGCCTGCGGTCATGATTTTCACACCGCTTCCCTTCTCGGAGCCGCAATGGCTTTGAGCAAACGCCGCGATACTCTTCCGGGAAACGTGATCTTTATTTTCCAGCCGGGCGAAGAACAGGGCACAGGTGCGCAAAAAGTAATTTCCACCGGTATTTTCGACAAATATCCGCCCGATGCTTTCTTCTCTCTTCATGTAAAGCCTGACATTCCCGCAGGGAAAGTCGGCGTCCGCAAAGGCCCGATCATGGCGGCGCTTTGCTGTTTCAGCATTGATATCAACGGAAAAGGCGGTCATGGCGCAACGCCCCACCTTGCAACAGATCCTATAGTTGCCGCAACCCGCACCGTGGACGCTCTGCAGTGCATCCGCTCCCGCTGGATGGATCCTGCGCAGCCGTTCACTCTTTCCGTCTGCTCCATCCACGGAGGAAGCGCCTATAACGTAATACCGGATAACGTGCACATAGAAGGCACATACCGCTATGCTCTTGAATCTTACAAAGATTCCGTAAAGGAACAGATCGTTCGCATAGCCGAATCCGTTGCCAATGCTCACGGATGCACATCCGAATGCCGTTTCTTCCATGAATCCAAACCTCTCGTAAATGACGGCAAACTTTCAGAAATCGCCCGGGAATCCGCTTCCGCTTTGTTCGGAGAAGAAAGCCTTCTCGTTCAGGATTTTTGGATGGCATCCGAAGATTTCAGCTTTTACAGCGAAATTGCGCCGATATTCATGTATCACATAGGCGTCGGCGCTGAGGACGGTTCTTCTGCGGGACTTCATACTCCGTGCCTTTTTGTTCCGGATGAAACCGCCCCCTTCTGTGCGGAACTTCTTGCCGGAACGGCCTTAACCGCTCTGGAAAAAGGAATACGTTGATTTAAATATTCACACAAAAAAAGAGCCGTTCTTTGAACAGCTCTTTTTTGTTTATTCTTTCTTAATGGCAGTGGCAATGGCAATGGTCGTGACCGTGGCAGCATTCTTCCGTAACAACGGCGGACTCACGGATAATGCGCATAACTTTTCCGATAAGCACACTGCGGGAAATTTCTTTTTCAATTTCTTCGTTGCAATGCTCTTTAAGGAGTTCAAGAGGCATTCCGTTCTGTGCCGCAAGTATTGTAAATGCTTTTTCAAGATCCTGCTCATCCACAGTAAGATTTTCCAGAGCAGCGATTCGGTCAACAACAGCCTGTCCGCGAAGATTCTGAACAGCTTTTTCGCGGATGTCGCCTCTGATCTGCTCTTCGGTGGTTCCGGTGAACTGGCAATACATTTCAAGGTTAAGACCGTGCTGAGCCATATCTTCAGAAAGTCTTGCCATCTGTTCGTCAAGTTCGTGTTCAACTTCTTCTTCAGAGGGAACGTAATCCAGAGAATCTGCTGCCTTTGCGAAAAGTTTGTCCTGAAGTTCCATTTCGGAGTTTTCGTCGGAATAAGCCTGCATGGAAGCAGCAAGTTTTTCACGGAATTCCTCCATGGTTTCGCATCCGCCGAATTCTTTTGCAAATTCGTCGTTAAGTTCATAGTGGGAATGAACGTGGATCTCGT
This sequence comes from Oscillospiraceae bacterium, assembly GCA_045636625.1. Taxonomy (GTDB): domain Bacteria; phylum Bacillota; class Clostridia; order Oscillospirales; family Ruminococcaceae; genus UMGS1668. The sequence continues at coordinate 21,125 of JAZTXW010000101.1, read as the reverse complement.
GGATTTTGCAGCGGAATTCCGCAGGTTTTCCCGCAAGATTTTCTGCGTGATATTCTTCCGGGAAAGTGACCATAACGCTTACTTCTTCGCCGATTTCTTTTCCGACAAGCTGTTCTTCAAAACCGGGAATAAACATTCCGCTTCCAAGAGTAAGGGGCTGGTTTTCTGCGGTGCCGCCGGCAAACTGTTCGCCTTCGCAAAAACCTGCATAATCAATAATTACTTCGTCGCCAAGCTGTGCGGGTCTGTCGGTTACGTGCTCACATTTCGGATTTTCTTCCAGAATATGTTCAAGCTGATGCTGAACATCATGTTCAGTGACATGATGGCGCTCAAATTTAGCTTCAAGACCGCGATAAACAAAACTCATAAGTTTTTCTCCTTATATTTAAAATAATATGCATAACATTAAAATGTTAATCTGTTTTCTTCAATTTGTCAAGCAAATAGCCAATAAAAAAATCCGCCATGTTTTGCGGCGGATTTTCTATTCTTATTTTTCGTCTTTATAAATCTCTTTGAAGTATTTATAGGTATCAACTTTAAGTTCTCCGCAGGCTGCTTCGTCGCAGGCGATTATGCCGTCCGGATGGAGCTGAAGCGCGCTTATGGTCCAGGCGTGGTCAACTCCGCCTTCGACGCAATGGCGAAGTGCTCTTGCTTTGTTGTGTCCGTTGATAAGAATAAGAACCTGCTTTGCGTCGCAAACGGTTCCAACACCGACAGAAAGAGCGGTTTTCGGAACTTTGTTCATATCGTTTCCGAAAAAGCGGGAGTTTACAATTCTTGTGTCTTCGGTAAGTGCGCGGACGCCGGTTCTTGAAACAAGTGAGGTGAAAGGTTCGTTGAAAGCAATGTGTCCGTCAACGCCGCATCCTCCGAGGAAAAGATCGATTCCGCCGAAGGAAACAATTTTTTCTTCATATTTTCTGCATTCCTCTTCAGGATCATCGGTCATTCCGTCAAGGATGTTGATGTTTTCCGCCGGAATATCGATATGGTCGAAAAAGTTTTCATGCATGAAATACCAATAGCTCTGGTCATGTTCCTTAGGAAGTCCGACGTATTCATCCATATTGAAAGTGACAACGTTTTTAAAGCTGACTTTTCCGGCTTTGTTCATTTCAATAAGCTTTTTATAAACACCGAGAGGTGAAGAACCTGTCGGAAGACCGAGAACAAAGGGACGTTCGCCTTTATGGCTGTTGATGGCATCGGCAATATGGTTTGCTGCCCAATCGCTCATTGCTTCATAATCGTTTTTTATAATAAGTTTCATTTTATAATCACACTCCAAAACAGGAATAAAGGAATTTTTTACCAAATTCTACACATAATATTATACTCTTTTTTTGCCGTTTGTCTATTGCAAAAATGTAAATTTTCTTTCTCTGCCTTATAAATTATATGTTTTTTTGCGTAAAATATAAGCAAAAGCTCCGCAAAGCGGAGCTTTTTTTACTTAAATCATTCCCAAAGATAAACCCTTGTTTCATACGGTTTAAGGAGGTTTTCTTCGTTTTTATAGTTTTGAAGAACAATTTTTGCCTTGCTCAGATCAAAACCGGAAGGAATCCTTATCTTTGTTTCCTTATCGCAGAAAGAGCAGATCACGAGAATTTTCTGGTTTTCATAAACGCGGCTGTAAACGTAAAGTTTATTATCAAGGGGATAATACTCCTTGTAATTTCCAAAACGCACCGCTTTAAGGGATTTTCGGAGATTTATCGCCTTGCGATAAAAATTGAGGAGGGATTCCGGGTCCTCTTCCTGTGCCGCAACGTTTATTTCTTTATAGTTCGGGTTTACATAGAACCACGGATTTCCGGTTGTGAAACCGGCGTTTTCGGAAGAATCCCACTGAACGGGGGTTCTTGCGGAATCGCGGCTTGAACGCCACATTTTATGAAGGCGTTCCTCCTTTGATTTTTTAAGGTTGCTGTGGGAATAGTTATATCTGGTCTGGACGTCTTCATACATTTCGGCGTCTTCCGGTTTCCAGTTGAGCATTCCGATTTCCTGACCCTGGTAAAGGAAAGGCGTTCCCTGTTGGAAAAGATAGCTTGCGGCGATGGTTTTTCCGCTTTCCTCACGGAATTTTTCGCTTCCGTAGCGGGAGATTATTCTTGGGTGGTCGTGGTTTTCCATATAAAGCATATTCCATGCTTTTCCGGAAAGTTTATTCTGCCAATCGGAAAAAGCTTTTTTCATTCTCACCAAAGAAAATTTCGTCGGAATATAGTCGGTAAAAAGGCAGTCCGCACATTGGCACTGGAACTGGATCATCATATCGATCTGTCCCTTTTCCTCATCGATATAACTGAGAGCCTGTTTCGGCCATACGAGAGGAGCTTCCGCAAGGGTGAAGCAATCGTAATGGTCAAAAACGTCGCGCTTGAATTCCGCAAGATATTCGTGGATATGGGGACCGTGGTTATATTTCGGCATACCTTTATAAATCGGGAAAAGATGGTCGTCCGGAAGTCCTTCCGCCTTTGAGATGTAGGTGATTACGTCTTCGCGGAAACCGTCAACTCCCATATCAAGCCAGAAGCGCAGGATTTTTTTGACTTCCTCTCTTACGAGCGGATTGTCCATATTGAGGTCCGGCTGTTTTACCGCAAAAAGATGGAGATAATATTCTCCCCTTTCTTCGTCCCAGGTCCAGGCTTTTCCCTCAAAGTTGGAATCCCAGTTGTTAGGAAGTTTTCCGTTTGGTTTTGCCGGACGCCAGATATAATAATCGGTATAAGGTTCAATGCGCTTGCGGCTTTTTTGGAACCATTCGTGTTCATCGCTTGTGTGGTTTACAACAAGGTCCATTATAAGTTTCATTCCGCGTTCATGGACCCCTTCAAGGACTTTTTTAAAGGCTTCCATTCCGCCGAATTCCGGAGCAATATCCATATAATCCGCAATATCATATCCACAGTCCGCACCGGGAGAAGGATATATCGGAGAAAACCATATTCCGTCACATCCAAGACTTTTTATGTAATCCAGTTTTTCAAGAACGCCCCAAAGGTCGCCCATTCCGTCGCCGTTTCCATCCTTGAAACTTCTGGGCCATATCTGATAGAAAACCATATCTTTATACCAGCGGTTTCTTTCCATTTTAAAAAATCACTCGCTTTCAAGTATTCTTTATTCACTATAGCACAAATAATCAGCCAAGTCACCCATATTTTGTTGACAGTTATCAAAAAAGGAATACAATAGAATCTATATAAAGGGGGCGTTTTTATGGATTTTAAAATTCCCGGAAATATGCTTATGGGAGTTTCCACCGCGGCAACACAGGTTGAGGGCGGAAACGTTGATTCAAACTGGAACGATTGGTACGAAAGAGGATTTATCAAAGACGACACCGATCCTTCCACCGGAAATGACCATTGGATAAAATGGAAAGAGGATACCGAACTGCTTTCAGAAATGGGAATGCAGATTTATCGCTTTGGTATAGAATGGGCAAGAATTATGCCCGAAGAAGGAAAAATCGACGAAGAAGCGATCCTTCGTTACCGCGAAGAGCTTTCGCTTCTCCGTGAAAAGGGAATAAAACCGCTTCTGACAATACACCATTTTACAAACCCGATGTGGTTCGAACGCAAGGGCGCTTTTGAAAAGCGTGAAAATCTCCATTATTATCTTGAACTTGTTGAACTTGCCGCAAAAAGATTCGGAGACCTTTGTTCCGATTTTATCACCATAAACGAACCGAACGTCTATGCGACAAACTCTTACTTTTTCGGAATCTGGCCTCCGGCTGAAAAAAGTTTCGGAAAGACCCTTGCGGTTATGGAAAACCTTGCATATTGCCACATAAAAGCTTACGGAATGATACATAAAATCCGTGAGGAAATGGGTTTTTCCGATACTATGGTCGGCTGCGCAAACCATTTAAGGGTTTTTGTACCGAAAAACGAAAAAAATCCCTGGCACAAAACCGCCGCAAAGCTTACTTCCTTCCTTTTCCAGGATGCTTTGACCGACGCCATGACCCTTGGAAAATTTGCGTTTCCCATTAAAAACTTCGGAAAATTACCGAAAGGTGAATATACCGATTTTATCGGGCTTAATTATTACACCCGTTCAACCGTTGCCGGAATCGGCGACGGCGTCCGGGAAAACAGCCCGAGAAACGACCTTGACTGGGAAATTTATCCCGACGGAATCGTTGAATGCGCACAGAAATTATATGAAGTTCTTCCCCGCCCCATCTGGGTCACGGAAAACGGAACCTGTGACAACAGCGATTCTTTCCGCTGCCGCTATCTTTTTGAGCACCTTGAAAAAATAAGCTGCTCAAAACTTCCTTTCGAGCGTTATTACCATTGGTGTTTCTGCGATAACCTTGAGTGGATCGAAGGAAATTCCGCAAAATTCGGACTTGTAAGCATCGAACCCGAAACGATGGAAAGAAGGATTAAAAAATCCGGAGAATTTTATTCGGAAATTATCCGAAACGGCGGGATTTCTTCCGAAATGTATGAAAAATACGTAAAAAATCAGGAGTACAGAGTAAAATGATTGAGCATGCCAATAAAATCTTCGGGCTTCACGGAGAAGGTTTTTCCTGCCTTCTCCGAATAAACGAGCACGGAGTTCCGGAGCTTTTGCATTTCGGCGAAGCTCTGAGCACCGCGGACGCGGAAGCTTTTATCACAAAGCCCGGTCTCGGCTGGGGAGAATCCATCCTTCTTGATGAAAACGACACGGCAAGCTGCCCGGATTCAATGCCTCTGGCATGGAGCGGCGCAGGAAGAGGCGATTATCGTGAAAGTCCGATTGAATTCGGCGGGGTTTCTTCCGATTTTCGTTTTGCCTGTGCCCGGGTTATAAACGGTGCTGCGCCCATGAGCACGCTGCCTTCCGCAAAAGGAAAGGCCGAAACACTTGAAATAACAATGGTTCAGCCGAAAGCAGAGCTTAAACTTTATTTCAGCATTTTCGGCGGTGTTCTTGTCCGCCGTGCCGTGCTCAAAAATACCGGTGCAGAAGATCTGGTTCTCACAAAATTCATGAGCAGCCTTATGGATATCCATGGGGAATATAATATCACAACTTTTGACGGCGGCTGGATCGCTGAAATGAGAAAACATACCGTCCCGGTTTCCGAAAACAGAGTTGTTAACGAAAGCGTAACCGGTTTTTCTTCCCACAGGCACAACCCCGGTTTTCTTTTAAGCGAACCGGAAGCAACGGAGGATTTTGGAAGAGTTTACGGTTTCAACCTTATTTATTCCGGAAATCATTATTCTTCCGCCCAACGTTCGCTCCAGGGTTTCACAAGGATTCTGCAGGGAATCTCCCCTTCGGATTTTATAAAAACTCTTGCGCCGGGCGAAAGTTTTGAAACCCCGGAAGCCGTTCTTGCTTTTTCTGAAAAAGGTTTTTCCGGTCTTTCCGAAAAAATGCACCGCTTTGTTTCCGAAAACATAATTCCCGAATATTGGCGCAACCGCGAACGCCCGGTTCTTTTTAACGATTGGGAAGGCTGCATGTTCGATTTCAATGAAGCAAGACTTCTTGGGCTTGCAAAGAGCGCAAAAAAACTCGGATGCGAACTTTTTGTTCTTGATGACGGTTGGTTCGGAAAAAGAGATAACGACAAAGCAGGTCTTGGCGATTATACGATAAATAAAAAGAAACTCCCGAACGGAATTTCAGGCCTTGCGAAAAAGATAAATTCCATGGGAATGGAATTCGGACTTTGGTTTGAACCGGAATCGGTAAACGAAGATTCCGACCTTTTCCGAAGCCACCCGGATTGGATTTTAAGAGATGACTTTACCCCTCTTAAAGGCAGAAACCAGTTCCTTCTTGACCTTACAAAAGAGGAAGTCCGGGATTATATCGTAGAAAACGTCTGCGAAATCCTTGATTCTGCGAATATTTCATATGTAAAATGGGATATGAACCGCCACAGCGTTGCCCTTGGCGCAAAAGCGCACGATTACATAATCGGGCTTTATGACGTTCTTAAAAGGATTTTTGAGCCAAGACCGCATATCCTTCTGGAAAGCTGTTCTTCCGGCGGAAACCGTTTTGACCTCGGAATGCTCTGTTTCGGTCCGCAGATCTGGTGTTCCGACGATACGGACCCCATCGAGCGCATCACCATTCAGGAAAACCTTTCCTATCTTTATCCCCAATCCACTTTCGGAGCGCACGTCAGCGCCGCGCCCCATGCCCAGACTCTTCGCAGCACGCCTCTTTGCACAAGGGGAAACGTTTCGTTCTTCGGCTGTCTTGGTTATGAGCTTGATCTGAAACACCTTTTGGGAATTGAGAAAAAGCAGATAATTGAACAGATCGCTTTTTATAAACGATACCGTAAAATTTTCCAGTTCGGAAAATTCAGCCGACTTAAAAACGGCTGGCAGGTTTCCGACGGGAAAACGACCCTTGCGGCAGTTTTCAGAAAACTTTTGCCGGCAGCCCCCGGTTTTGAAAAACTCCGTCTTAAAAATCTTGATAAAACGAAAATTTATAATTTTTCGACCTTTGCACAAAAACTGCGCGTCGGACAGTTCGGAAGCCTTATTAAACACGTTGTTCCGGTAAACCTTGACCCCAACGGATTCATCCTTCGCACAGCGGACAGACTTATCACCCTTCCGGACGGAAACCAGGATCTTAAAGCAAGCGGCGCCGCTTTTGAAGCGGGAATCATGCTTCTTCCTCTTTTCCGCGGAACGGGTTATGATAAAAACCAACGCACTCTTACCGATTTCGGTTCGGAACTCTTTATTATCGAGGAGGCAGAAAAATGAAAGATATCGACCAACGTAACCGGGTCTGTTTCGGACTTGGCACAATAGGAAGAGATATGTTCTATTCCTTTGAAGCAAACACCCTGCTCTATTTCCTTTCGGATGTCCTGAGCCTTCCGGTATGGGTATTTGCGGCAGCAAGCATGGTTCTTTCCGTAATGAGGATTTTTGACGCATTCAACGACCCCATAACCGGACTTGCCATCGACAACATAAAATCCCCCTGGGGTAAATTCAAACCCGCGATCCTTGTCGGCGGCATTATGAGCGCCGTTTTCTCCGTAATGCTCTTTGCCGGAATCGGAACCGGCTGGGCCTTTGTAATAATCTTCGGTGCCGAATATCTTCTTTGGGATATCACCTACGGCATCAACGATATCGGATACTGGACCCTTCTTCCGGTTCTTTCCTCCGACCAGAAACAAAGAGAAAAAACCGGTGCCTTCGCAAGAATCTGCGCAAACATCGGTATGTATATCGTAATGGTCGCATGGCAGCCGGTCACAAGCGCCCTTGGAGATACCCCGAAAGTATGGTTCTGGTGCGCGGTTGTAATCGCGGTGTTCTATCTTCTCGGTCTTTTGTTCCCGCTTATCGGAATCAAGGAAAAACGCGTTCCTATGGAAAAACAGGAATCCACATCGCTCAGACAGATGTTCGATGCCCTTCTTAAAAACGACCAGCTTATGTGGACCACCCTTGCAATGGGACTTTTTATGGTCGGTTACTGCACAACCGTCAACTTCGCGATTTATTATATGAAATATCTTTTCGGCAACGAAGGAATGTACGTTGTTCTTGTTGCGGTTGTCGGTGTTGCCCAGCTTGGAACCCTTTCGGTATATCCGATGGTTGCAAAACGCATGAGCCGCCGCCAGCTTTATACCCTTGGAACCGTTCTTGTCATCATCGGTTATGCAATCTTCTTCTTTGCTGAAATTTCCATCGTTCTCATCGCTCTCGGTGCTGTTCTTGTTTTTGTCGGTCAGGCATTTATCCAGACCCTTATGCTCATGTTCCTTGCGGACACTGTTGAATACGGTTACTGGAAACTCGGCAAAAAGAACGAATCCATAACCTTCTCCGTCCAGCCTCTTATCAACAAAATCGGCGGCGCACTTGCAACCGGAATAGTAAGCCTTACTCTTATAATTTCCGGAATCAAGGTCGACGGCGGAACGGTCGATATGATTGGCAGCGAAGGAAAACTTATCATCAAACTTGCAATGTTTGCCATCCCGCTTGTGATGATCGTTGTGGGATATATTGTATATCTTAAAAAATATAAGATCAGCGAGGAATTCTATTCCGATATCCTTAAAGATATCGAAACAAGGGAAAACGCCCCTGAATGATCCGAAACAGTAAAATGCGGGAGTTTTCTCCCGCATTTTTTTATAAAAGCTGTTTACGGATTCAACATTCTTCTTGAACTTCCTTTTCAATAAAGATATAATAATCACATATTTTTGAAAGGAGGCGGTTTTCCTGGAAAACAAAAGCAGTTTTCTTTCCGCAATAAAAGCGGCCTTCCCCCATACAATTCCCGTTATGACCGGCTATCTTTTCCTTGGAATTTCATACGGAATATATATGAATGTTTCGGGTTTCAGCTTTCTTTATCCGATGCTTATGGCCATAACCATCTTCGGCGGAAGTCTTGAATTTCTTGCGGTTTCCCTTCTGTTAAGCACCTTTGCCCCGCTCCAGACTTTTCTTCTTGCTCTTGTTGTTCAGGCACGCCATCTTTTTTACGGACTTGCAATGCTTGAAAAATATAAAGGTCTCGGTCTTAAAAAGTTATATCTGATTTTTGCCCTTACGGACGAAACTTTTTCGATAAACTGTTCCGTTCCCGTTCCGGAAGGAATTGAACGGGGAAAATTTTATTTTGCGGTTTCGCTTCTTGATCAGTGCTACTGGGTTTCCGGCGCGACCATAGGCGGAATTCTCGGTTCGCTTATCCCGTTCAATACCGAAGGCCTTGATTTTGTCATGACCGCTATGTTTGTTGTAATCTTTATTGAACAGTGGCTTAAGGAGAAAAAACATTACACCGCCCTTATCGGAATTTTCTGCTCCGTTCTCTGTCTTGTTATCTTCGGGGCCGATTCTTTCATCATTCCATCAATGGTTTCAATTTTCGCAATGCTTGCTTTCTTCAGAAAGCCCATCGGAAAGGCGGGTGGTTTTGAATGACCCTTTCCGAAGAGATCATCACCATAGGTATGTGCGTTTTGGCAACGCTTATAACAAGATTCCTTCCCTTTATCCTTTTTTCGGGAAAAAGCGAAACTCCGAAATTCATTCAGTATCTGGGAAAAGCTCTTCCCGCGGCAATTTTTGCGCTTCTGGTTGTTTATTGCCTTAAAAACGTTGATATAACCGCAGGAAGCCACGGAATTCCCGAAGCTCTTTCAGTTGCGGCCGTTGCCGCCCTCCATCTCTGGAAGCGGAAGATTCTTCTTTCCATGGCCGGAGGCACCCTTTGCTATATGCTTCTTCTCCATTTTGTATTCTGAACAATAAAAAAACGCACCCTTCCGGGTGCGTTTTTGTTTTATCAGAGAAGCGGCGCGATTATTTTTACTATAAACGAAAGCGGTTTAAGAAGCGGATATTTCTTCCATATTGTTTTCTTTGTAATTCGGCTGCTTTTTTCAAGGGTCGCCTGAAAATCCTTTTCAATATCCGCTATACATGCGCTTTCATAACAATAAGCCGCGCATTCAAAATGATGATAAAGGCTTCTGTAATCAAGGTTTATGGTACCCACAACAGCTTCGATATCGTCCGCCACAAAAGATTTTGCATGAATGAATCCCGGGTCATATTCATAGATCTGAACTCCGGAATCCAAAAGCGCGGAATAATGGCTTTTCGCGAGGGAATACGGCGAAAATTTATCCGGAACGCCCGGAAGAATTATTTTCACCTCAACTCCCCTTTCCGCCGCAAAACGAATCGCAGTTTCCATTTCTCCGTCAAGGATAAGATACGGCGTCATTATATGGACATAGTTTTTTGCGCGGTTAAGAATATCCATATAAACCATTTCGCCGACTTTATCCTTATCCAAAGGGCAGTCGCCGTACGGAATAACAAATCCTTCTGTGTTTTCCGGCGGAAGAGCCGGGAACGAAAGATAGGGATCGAACTGCGGTTCCTTTTCGTCGATATTCCACATCTGAAGGAACATAAGGGTGAATCCGCGGACCGCCTTTCCTTTAAGCATAACCGCAGTATCCTTCCAATGTCCGTGAACCGTTTCCCTGTTGATATATCTGTCCGCAAAATTTATTCCGCCGGTAAAAGCAGTGTTTCCGTCTATGACCATTATTTTTCGGTGGTCGCGGTAATTGTAATGGGTCGAAACAAAGGGCGAAAGAGGCGCAAAAACCTTGCATTTTATTCCAAGATTTTCAAGCAGCTTCGGGTAATTTCTCGGAAGAGTCATAAATTCATTGGTGCCGTCATACATGACCCGCACGTCAACGCCTTCTTTGACCTTTCTTGCAAGAATCTCAAGAATCTTTCCCCACATTATGCCTTCGTCTATTATGAAATATTCGAGGAAAATAAAATGCCGCGCTTTTTCAAGCTGGAGAAGCATTTCATCAAACGTATCTTCGCCTATGTTAAGATAGGAAACCTCCGTCCGGTCAAAAACCGGAAAACATCCCGTTCTCTGCAGGTAATGCGCAATGGCCGCGGCGCCTTTATCCTTTTCGCGGAAGTTTTCAATAACTTCCGGCTCCTGGGGAATCTTATCCTTTGTGGAATCAACAATTTTACCGATTCTGTCCCTTAGCGAACGGTGCCCTACTTCAAATTCTGTATAAAGATAAAGCAGCGTTCCGAAAACCGGAAGCGCCATAACAAGAATCACCCAGGTGAGTTTTGCGGAAGGATCATGTCCGCTGTTGAGGATATAGGTCGAAACAATAAGTCCGATTATGATTCCTCCGAAGAAAAGTTCCGAAGCAAAGGACTGGAACCATATAAGTCCGGTAATAAGAAGAATCGCCTGGATTCCAAAAAGAAGGATTATTATTCCGAAACGGCTGAAAACCGCATGGATCATACCTTTCTGACCCTTTTTAAGAAGTCTTATACCGGTATCGCGAAAGCTTTTTCTTTCGGCTGACATAATTTTCCTCCTTTCTGTCCGATTATTTATATAGTATAGCGCAAAAACTTTGTTGTAAAGTCAATAAATGATAAAATTTTTGTTAATTTTTTCGGTTAAAAAAGCACAGCGGAAAAACTTCCGCTGTGCCAAAATTTTATCTGAGTCTTCCGTATGTTTTTGCGTGGTGATACATGCGTTTTGCAAGTTCGTGGTCTGCCTGACCTTTAAGCAAGCGCCACTGCCAGTTTCCGCCGGAGGTTGAAGGCGTGTTCATTCTTGTATATTTTCCAAGACCGAGCCAATCCTGCATGGCGATTATCGCTGTTTCGCAAGGGGTTCCGAGAACGGTTTTTATGAATGCGTCGGCAAAATCCTCGCCCTCTTTATAGTTTATGTATTCCTTGCAGAAATTGATTTCAAATTCCGAAGCGGTTTCAAGCCATCCGGCAACAGGCATATTGTCATGTGTTCCGGGATAGCAAACACAGTTTTTCTTGAAATTATAAGGAACACAGTCGTTCTGCGGATCATCTGAACCGAAAGCAAATTCAAGGATCTTCATTCCCGGAAGTCCGCTTTCTTCAAGAAGATCTATTACCGCCGGGCTTAAGTCGCCAAGGTCTTCCGCAATTATCGGATAGCCTTCAAGTTCCTCAAAAACGCGGCTGAAAAGATCCATTCCGGGACCGATTTTCCATTCGCCGGTTTTTGCGGTTTCGGAACCGAAGGGGATGCAGTAATAATCCGCAAAAGCGCGGAAATGATCGATTCGGAGAACGTCATATTTTTCCTTGCAGGAGGAAAGGCGTTTTATCCACCATTTATAACCGTCTTTTTTGTGCTTTTTCCAATCGTAAATGGGGTTTCCCCAAAGCTGTCCGTTTTCGGAAAAATAATCCGGAGGAACGCCGGCAACGTTTCTCGGGCGTCTTTCTTTATCAAAATCAAAAAGTTCCGGAGAAGCCCAGACGTCGCTGCTGTCATCAGCAACGTAAATCGGAAGATCGCCGATGATTTTTATTCCGCGCTCGTTGGCGTAATTTTTAAGATTCTGCCACTGGCGGTTGAATTCATACTGAAGAAATTTCCAGAAGCCGAGTTCTTCCTCGTTTTCCTTTTCAAATTTCGCAAGAGCTCTTTTGCTGCGGGAATAAAAAGGTTTTTCCCATTCGCGCCAGCATTTTCCGCCATGAAGATTTTTAAGCGCCATGAAAAAAGCATAGTTATCAAGCCACTCTGCCTCTTTTTCACAATAGGCGGAAAGAACTTCGATGTCGCCTTTTTTCATATAATTTCTGTAAGCCTTGCGGAGCACGTCAAATCTGTTTTCATAGATATGTGCGTAATCAACATACATGGGTTCTGTTCCCCAGTTTATACCCTCAAGGTCGCTTTCCTCAAGAAAACCGTCAACAACAAAGAAATCGAGATCAATGAAATACGGGTTTCCCGCAAAAGTTGAAAAAGACTGGTACGGGGAATCTCCATAGCTTGTCGGACCAAGAGGAAGGACCTGCCAGTAAGTCTGACCCGCTTCAACAAGAAAATCAACAAATTCATAGGCGCTTCTGCCGAATGTTCCTATTCCGTGGTTGGAAGGAAGGGAGGAAATATGGAGCAGGACGCCGGTTTCTCTTTTTTTCATAAAAAACCTCTTTTTTCCGCCGGAGATCCGGCAAAATTCATACAGAATTAGTCTATCATAAAACGGAAACGTTTTCATTCCCTTTTTGATAAAAATTTTAACAAAGTTTTTTGCTGTTTTTCAGCAAAATCTGACAAGATTTTTTGAGCACGGTGCTCAAAGCTCCGTGCTCAGCCGTCAGTTGTGTTCTTTTTTATTCCAAGTGCCCGCCAGAAATTTCCGAAATCCTCCGGAGAGATATCTCCTCCGCAAACAAGAATTTCGTAAGCCTCGTCCTGCCAGCGGTAGCGGATATCGGTTTCGGAATATCCGTTGCGAAGATAAAAATTTTTCCTTCTTCTGCGAATCTCGTTTTCTTCGCATCCGGGAACTTCTCTTTCTATATCAACGATGATCCTCATATCCTTTTTTATTCTTCCCATTGCCGCAAGGGCTTTTGCTCCAAGACCTTTTCCGCGCATTTCCGGAAGAGTTGCAAAATAGATTATGTGCGAAATATCAAGGCTGTTGAGGAGGATCGCAAATCCGCAGAAAACCCCGTCTTTGTAAAAGCCGAAAGTTTCGTAATGTCCCTTTTCGTTTTTTATCATTTTGCTGAATGAAAACCTTTCGTTTTCCGGAAAAGATTCGATATACAGCTGTTCGATTTTTCCAAGATCTTTTGAACCCCGTTTAATACGTCTTGTGACAAACATGAATTTACCTCCGGTTTTGTTCTGGTTATATTATATTATCATTTTTTCCTTTTTCCAACCGGAAGCGGAAAAATTTTATTAAAAAAACAGCCTTCTTTCTTTGAAGAAGGCTGTTTGCGTTATCAGATTTTGCTTTCAAAACCGGTAAGGACGCCGCCGCGTTCCGCATAGAAACTGCAGAGCGCATGGTTTTCGCCGATTTCAATATCACATTCCGGGAATTCGGAAAGGATTTTTTCCTCAAGGATCTTTGCCGCGTTGAGATTGAAACAATGGTCGATTCTTACTTTTCCGCCGGCAAAACCGCGTCTTTTCATTTCCTCAAACATCATATCAAGGGTTTTTGCTTCGCCGCGGATTTTATGAAGGGGATCAAGAACGCCTTCTTTTGCTGCGCCGAAAACGCGGATTCCGAGAACGCCCGCTATTTTTGCAACGGCGGGGTTTACTCTTCCGTTTCTTGCAAGGTTTGTAAGGGATTCAAGGGAGAAAAGAAGATTTGTGCGGTTCTGGTATTCGGTTACGGAATCGCGGATCTCCTCAAAGCTTTTTTCTGAAAGCATAAGTTCACTGATATGTTCGATAAGAAGTTTCATCTCGGGTCCGGTGGAAAGGCTGTCAACAACAAAAACCTTTGCTCCGGGGTGCGCATCCATATAAATTTTTGCGGCTTCCTCTGCGGTTGAAAAACTTCCGGAAAGTTTGCTGGTAATTGTTACCGCAAAAACAACGTCCCCGCCTTCAAAAGCAGAAAGCCAATCGCCGATATTCGGGCAGGAAGTTCCGGATTTTCCTTTGGTTTCCTTAACTTCGTTTACCATTTTTTCAACGTCGAGGTTTGAATCATCCACATATTCCGTTTTTGCGGTTATAATTTTAAGCGGAACACTTTCAAAGCTGATTTTTGAAAAATCGTATATATTTGCGGAAGAATCCGCTGCAATTTTGTAATTCATAAAATTTCTCCTTATTTTAAAAGGTTGTTTGAAATTATTTTAAAGATTTTTCAATAACCTGTCAAGAGTTTTTTAAAAACTTATCACAAACAATTTTCTTGACGCCAAAGGTTTTTGGATGTAAAATATTTTTATCAGGAGGTGATTTTTATGAAAGAAATCACAAAGGAAGTTATCCGCAATTCCATCGGGGATTTTTATCTTCCCCGATATAACGATATCCCGAACGTAGGTCTTTATCTTGAACAGGTCGTAAAATATATCTCCGAATATCTTGAACCTCTCGGCAATTTTTCGCTTACAAGTTCAATGGTAAGCAACTACGTAAAAAAAGGGCTTGTTGAAAATCCGACAAAAAAACAATACAACCGCGAACAGATAGCTTATCTCTTTTTTATATCCGTTGCAAAAAACGTTTTGTCAATGGAAGATATCCGTCTTCTTTTTGAAATGCAGCATAAAACATATGACCCAAAAAGAGCTTATGATTATTTCTGTTCGGAATTTGAAAACGTGCTTCAATTTGTTTTCGGTCTGAAAGAAAAACTTGATACCGTCGGAAGAGACAGCAACGACACAAAAACCATACTCCGCAACACCATAATCGCCGTTGCGTATAAAGTTTATCTCGATAAATATCTTGCGGCGCTTTATTCAGAAGAGGAATGATCCGCGCAACCGAAAGTTGCGCCGGAGTTGCGCAAAAGTTGGTGGCGCAACCTGACCTTCGGTGATATAATCTCCACATGAAAGGAGAGATTTTTATGAGCATTGCCGGTTCAGGACTTTTTATTTTATTCGGTCTTGGATTTTTGCTTTCTCTTGCTCTTGTGGCAGCAGTTGTTATTTTCATTATTTATTTTGCAAACAAGCGAAAACCTTTAAATCAAGGTTATATTCCCGTTTCTGAACCTGTCACTCCTCAGCAGGAGGAAATCCGCAAGACCCTTGGTGAAACTTTAAAGGAGCTTCGCACAGAGCGCGGCATGACCCAGGAATTTGTTGCCGAAAGTCTTGGGGTTTCCCGCCAGGCGGTTTCAAAGTGGGAAAACGGAACTTCCGAACCAAGCACCACAAACCTTATAGCCATTGCGAAACTTTACGGAACTTCCCCGGAAGAACTCCTTAAAAAACTTATCTGAAAATCATACGGAACGCCTTTGCGTTCCGTATCTTTGTTTTACAAGGCTTATACAAAACAAAACATCCCGAAAAATTTATTTTTTTACAAAACTTGCTGTCCTAAATTATAAAAAACATCTTGCGGAAAAGAATATATTTATGTATAATATTCTGTTGTAGATACTTTTTCGTTTTTCAGAAAAGGCGAAAAAGGGACTTTTTTACAATAGTTAAAAAAAGTCTTTATATAGAAAGGATCTGTAGTTTTATGGAAAACACCAGAAAAGTTGGTACCGTATCCCGCGGCATTCGCTGCCCCATTTTCCGTCAGGGAGATAATCTTGGCGAAATGGTAACCGCAACCGTTCTTGAAGCAGCTGAATCCGAAGGTTTTGAAATCCGTGACCGCGACGTTATCGCCATCACCGAATCCGTTGTTGCAAGAGCTCAGGGCAACTATGCAACCGTTGACGACATTGCCGCTGACGTAAAAGAAAAACTCGGCGGAGAAACCGTTGGCGTAATCTTCCCGATCCTTTCCAGAAACCGTTTTGCAATCTGCCTTCGCGGAATTGCAAGAGGCGCAAAGAAAGTTGTTCTTATGCTTTCCTATCCTTCCGATGAAGTAGGCAACGAACTTGTAAGCCTTGATCAACTTGACGAAGCAGGAATCGATCCTTCTATCGACGTTCTTACTCTTGAAAAATACCGCGAACTTTTCGGCGAAAACAAACACCCCTTCACCGGCGTTGACTACGTTGATTACTACTGCGGTCTTGTAAAAGAAGAAGGCGCAGAAGTCGAGATCATCTTCGCAAACCAGCCCAAAGCAATTCTTGAATACACCGATTGCGTTCTTACCTGCGATATCCACACCCGCGCAAGAACCAAACGCCTTCTTAAAAAAGCAGGCGCAAAAATCGCTCTCGGTCTTGATGATATCCTTACCGCTCCTCTCAGCGGCGGTTACAACGAAAAATACGGTCTTCTCGGTTCCAACAAAGCAACCGAAAACACCGTAAAACTCTTCCCCCGCGACAGCCAGGATCTCGTTCTTGATATTCAGAAACGCGTTCTTGACGCAACCGGCAAACACGTTGAAGTAATGGTATACGGCGACGGCGCATTCAAAGATCCTCAGGGCAAAATCTGGGAACTTGCAGACCCGGTTGTTTCTCCTTTCCATACCGACGGTCTTATCGGTACCCCCAACGAACTCAAACTCAAATATCTTGCAGATAACGATTTCAGCAGCCTTTCCGGTGAAGAGCTTAAAAAAGCAATTTCCGAAAGCATCAAAGCAAAAGATTCCAACCTTGTCGGCAACATGGCTTCCGAAGGAACCACCCCTCGTCAGCTTACCGACCTTATCGGTTCTCTTTGCGACCTTACTTCCGGTTCCGGCGATAAAGGTACCCCTGTTATTCTTGTTCAGGGTTATTTCGATAACTATACAACCTGATTTTAAAAAATCTAAAAGAGCCTCCGCATGCGGAGGCTCTTTTTGTTTAATTACGGTTAACAATTAAAAAAGCACCCTTGCGGGTGCTTTTTGTTTTAAGGTTTTCCGAAGTGGCTTCCGGATTCATCCGCGGAAGAACCTTCCTCGTTTTCTGTCGAAGGCTGTTCCGGCTCTTCCGGAGTTTCGGGTTCCTCGGGTTCTTCCGGAACGGAAGGTGTTTCGGGAATCTGCGGAGTTACGGGTACCTCCGGGGTTACGGGAACCTGCGGAGTTACCGGAACCTGCGGGGTTACCGGAACAGAAGGTGTTATTGTTCCGGGGTTCTGTTCTTCGGGAATTTCAGGTTCCGGAATAATTCCGGTAAAATAAGCTTCGTCATAGATAATAAAATATCCTGCGGTGCCTTTTTCTTCAAGATAGCTGAAAATTCCTTCGGTCTGTTTTTTTGTAAAACCTTCAAAGTCAAGAATCGGAAGAACTTTAAGTCCGGAAATATCGCCGAGATGTTCATAAATCTTGGTAAACACTTCGGTAATGTCTTCCGGCATTCTTCTGAAATAGAAATCGTCGTTTATCTTTTCGCCGATAAATCTGTCGATATCAATAAGCGGGGCATAGCCGTCCGCATTGAAGGAAACGGGGTTTCCTCCATAGATATCGTTTCCGTCTATAAACTCAAAGCTGTCGAAACCGATTATAATATTTGTATCGGTTACAACCGCGGAAAGATAGATCCTCTTCGCAAATTCGGTAAGTACCGTTTCTCTAGAAACGTCCTCGATACCTACTCCGAAATAGGCGTACTCCATGCCTTCGTTTTCGGGGAAGCGGAGTCCCTCAAGGATAATGGCGTCAACTTCGCTGTCTATGGCGTCATAAACGATGTCAAGAACGTATTTCTGCGCTGTATCGGAATACGGGTTAAGCCAGGGCTTTCCGCCGTTATCGACGCTGTCATCAAGCCAGAGGATACCGTCCTCGGATTCATATCTTATAGCCATATCTATGGCATTGTACGGTGCTGTGCTGTCCTCAAAAACGAAGATCCTTGCAACAACATCAAAACCCATTTTGCGTGCGGTTTTGATCCTTGAATCAAGGTCAACCGCTTCGCTGTGAGCTGCGCCGGCATTGATTACGCTTATCTGGTTGGATTTATAAGTAACCGTTCCGCTCTGTGTCTTCATATCTATTACAACGGCGGTCACTTCATCATCAAGAGAATTGAGGAAATCATAATAATCAAGGGCGTTATAAAGCAGTTCCTCCGGAACTATAACCGCCGCGGTTTCCTTTTCAAGAAACTCTTCCTCAACGGGAACATAGGCCGGTTCCTGAGGTTTTTCGGGAATGGGTTCCTGCTCAACAATTTCCTTATTTTTTTCGTTTATTGCCTCCATTATAGGCTCATAGGCAAACCAGCCTATTCCGAAAAGCGAGGCGGCAATAATCGTAATAAGAACGGCTTTGATTATTTTTCCCCTGATAGGGTTATAAATTCTTGAACGATAATGTCTTATTTTATATCTTTTCATAGCAAAAACCTTTATGTTGGAAGCTTATGGCCGATAAGACCATAGAAAGCAAGTGAAAGCAGTCCGAGATAGATAAGAGCTATCGGAACTCCGCGGAAAATTTTGGGTACACGGCAATATTCAAGCCTTGAAAGTCCGTAACCAAGCATTACCGTTGCAAAACCGAAACCAAAGCTCATTCCGATTCCGTATCCGAGAGTGCTTATAAGGTCAAGTCTTTCACCCGCGGGAACAAGAAGACTTCCCAGAGTTGCGCAGTTGAAAACCGCAACGCCGAAATTGACTCCGAAGTGTTCATACTGCTTGGGCCATACTTTTTTCATGAAAAAATATACCACCACATAAACCAGAGCCATGATCCCGATATAGAGCATCGGAACAAGCACATGGTGGTATTCGCCGGTCTGGACAAACCCGAGAAGAGGATATCCCGCAAGACCGGAAACAGTTGTTACAACCGTAAGTAAAAGGGTATAGCGGACGATCTCTTTCGGATTTTTTATCAGATAGAACATCCAGCTGGTTCCGATCGCCCTTGTAAGAATAATATTTTCAACAAAAAGCGCCGTAAGCATCATAATGAGGAACTGAAAAATAAAACTCATGCTTTTTCCTCCTCACCCGACGGAACTTCTTCCGCTTTTTTAATAAATTCTTTGATAAAGTTGACCGCTGCTGCCATAAATCCAAGGAAAATGAATCCCCAGAAAGGAAGATCCGCCGCGGGGAAAATAATTTCGGTAATCTCTATTCCCCAAAGGCTTCCGTCGGCAAGAAGTTCTCTTGCCGCACCGAGAATTGCCGCAACCAGCGTAAAACCGAGGGCAAGGCTTATTCCGTTGAAAAGGGCTTTTAACGGAGTTTGTTTTTCCGCAATTTTTTCGGCAAAAACAATCGGAACGGTCGAAACGGCAAGAAGCGCCGGATAAATTCCCGCAGAGTCAAAAATCGTTGCGGAAAAACTTCCGCTTATAAAAAACGAAGGAAGAAGCATAACCGCGGAAAGAAGCGCATAGCACATGGGTTTAAGCCAATCCGGAAGTTTTTTTCCTATTGAGGATGCAAAAAGAAGCACCGGAATAATTATCAGAAAATAAGTTACCGAAAGGGCCGCCGCGTTGCGAAGGTTGGTATCGCCGCCGGCAAGCTGTCCGATTACAAGACCGAGAACAAGAACCGGGTTCTTGAAAAATATATAACCAAGGCTGTCTTTAAAATACGCTTTTGCAGTGCTCATACAACAGCCTCCTCTTTTTCGGTTTCATTTTCGGAAGTTTCTGTTTCTTCGGAAGCAACCTCGATTTCTTCCTCATAAACAAGTTCTTCGGATGCTTTTTCTTCGAAAACATCGGGAACGGCTTTCTCCTCTTTTTTCTTTCTGAAAGAATCGACCAGAGCTTCTTTATGTCTGTAAACGTGAAGAACGCTTTCGCACATACTGTCGAAAATCGGAGAAAATACGTTCATTACTATAAGCGCGCTTGCAAAACCCATTTCAAACTCGCCGAAATACCGGAAAAGGAAAACAGCCACAGCGGAAGAAACGCCCGCCATGATTTTTCCGAAATCTCTTTTCGGAGAAGTTACAGGTTCGGTAAGCATGAAAAATGCGCCGAAAATAATCGTGCCGCTGAAAAGCTCATAGCAAAGAGCCTCGAAAGCGGAACCTCCGATCCTCGGGAAAAGAAGACAGAGAAGAATATACGGAGCAAGGAAAAACACCGGGGTAAGCCAGTTTGCGGCTTTTTTTACGATAAGGAAAATTCCGCATGCGGCAACAACAAGTATGTTGGTCGCTCCCATAGGACCCGGAGCGCTTCCGAGAAGCATATCGAGAACACCGTAATCCGGAACCGCACCGAGAGAAAGGCTGTACGCCGGGCTTTGGGCAAGTTTTGCGGTGGTTTCTCCGAAAATTTCAATCTTCTGCATAGCAGCCGGATAGCTGAAAACAAGTTCCGGCCAGCAGATTGCCGCAGAAGCAAAGCCTACCGCAGCGGGGTTGAAAAGGTTGTTTCCGGTTCCGCCAAAGGGGAATTTTACAACAAGGATCGCAACGGTGCAGGCGGAAAATACGACATAATAGGGAATATTCGCCGGCATGAGAAGCGGAATAATAAGTCCGGTTATAACCGGGGTAAGATCCGGAACGGGTTTTTCATGCAGGGCAAGAGCGCCGAGCATTGAAAATACAACACAGACAAGAACTCCGAAAAGGCCGAGCACAAGGCTTCTTATCCCGTAATAAAAAATGCTCATTACATAGACCGGAACAAGCGCGATGATTACGTCCGCCATCATTGTGACAACGGATTCGCTCTGGCGGACATGGGGCGCATTCTGGAACATCAGTTTTTCTTTCATAATGTGCCCTCCTTCTTTGCAAGTTCCATCTGTTTTTTTGCTTTTATAAGGGTGGAAGCAACGTCTATTCTTGAAGGACAGACGTAGGAGCAGGCTCCGCAGCCCATGCACATTGAAAGGTCATAATGCTGAAGCATATCGAATTCTCCCGCCTCGGCAAATTTTCTCATTGCGCAGACGGAAAGAGCTTTCGGGCAGGCATGGTCGCATCTTCCGCAGCCGATGCAGGTGTAGCTGTATGTACCGTAGCTTCTTGCAAGCGCAATAACGCCCCTTGTGGTCGGGCCTACGGTTTCGTTTTCCGGTTCAAAAATCGCTCTTCCGGTCATGGAACCGCCCACAACAATTGCTTCAGGTTCATCGGTGATTCCGCAAAGTTCAAGAAGCTTTTCCGCGGTGGTTCCGATGGGGGCCTCGATATTCCTCGGGTTTTTTACA
>JAZTXW010000100.1:0-20728 GCA_045636625.1 Oscillospiraceae bacterium | reverse complement strand
ATGCTGTTTCCGCTGTTGGTAAGCATATCGGCTTTGTTTTTGCTGTAATAAAGTTCCGCGCCGTTTGTTTCGGGAACTATTTCGGTTGCGCCGCCCATCATAAGGTTGCCGTAGGCTCTTCCAATATTAAAGCTGACAGGAGTATCTTTTTCCGCTTCGATTTTATGGGTGATTTCTCCGTTTTCATCAAGAAAATAATGGAAACCTCCCGCAGCATCCCAGCAGAAGTTCCAGCTTGTCATCATAATGATATCAATGAAATCTCCGGGTTCTACCGTGATAATATCCGCGGTTGCGCCCCAGCCTTCATAAGCAAGAGGATATTCGCCGTTTACGTAATAGTTGAGGTTGCAGTCATGTCCCCAGAAGCTGAGGAAATAGATACTTCCCGGGAAGCCCTCTGCCATGGAAGCAAGTTCTTCCGCGCCGCTGTCATAATATTTTTCGTGGGCATAAAGGTCAACATGAAGGGCTGTGATGTCTTCTTTTCCGTCCATATCATTGTCGATGATATATTCCCCAAGGCCGAAATCTTCAAGCTTTATGCTTTCAAGATCGGACATTTTTATCGGAACATGTGCCATAACCGTTCCGTCTTTGCCTTCCACAAATTTATCGTCAAGGCTTATGGAAAAATAAACATATTCTTCCGAAGCTATGGCGGTTACCGGGAACATTCCCGCCACCATAAGCACCGCCATGAAAAACGATACGATTTTTTTGAATGTGGTTTTCATTTTCTTTTTCCTCCTTTAGCAAAAAAATAACCGCCACAGATATAAAAACCTGTGGCGGCCGAATTTTTCCGCTGTTACTTTGATTTTTTGGTGTAAACGCACCGCAAAAACTTTCCACGCATTGTCGACATTCTGGCTCGTGCATTTGGGGCAAAGCCCTGCGTTTTTTGTTCTACCTTCTCGGTTTCCCAATGGCCGGTTCGCACCGCGAACAAAAAACTCCTGCACATACAGCAACGGTTACTGCTCCGGACTCTCACCGGATTTCCTAATTCCGGCGCCTGCAATTTTTTGCAGCCTTAACACCGGAACACAATGCAGATTATTAAGTTATTTACATCATAGCACTATATTTTTCGGTTTTCTATCCGTTTTTCGCAAGTCAGCAAGATAGGACATGTCCTTTCTTGTCAAAAATTGTATAATTGGAATATCACGAAAAACAAACTCTTTTGGAGGACTATATATAATAATGAACTATATGGAAGTAATGGAAAAATGCGAAAAATATATCGGTGAACATCTTGAATATCCGCCAAGCGCAATGGAACTTGCGGAATTTTCCGGGTATTCGCTCTATCATTTTTGCCACCTTTTCCGCGCACATTTTGGAATTTCGGTCGGAGAATATATAAAACGCAAAAAGCTTGAAAAAGCCGCAGAAAATATTGCCGGCGGAATGAGCATCACCGAAACCGCATTAAGAGCGGGTTACGATACTCCTTCCGGCTTTGCTAAAGCATTCCGCAAGGAATTTGGCACAAATGCTTCCGAATACAGAAAAAATCTTTTGAAAGAAGATGATAGTATGAACCCAAAAATCATCAGAAAAGAAAGTTTTTCCGCCGTTGGCTACTGCATAATTCCGCCGGAAGACCTTGTTGTTAAAGAAAACTGCGCTTATTGGAAGAAGATAGACTTTTCTAAATATCCGGATTATCCGGAGGAACTTGAAGACTGCGGAGAAATTGCCGCCTGGATCCACCCTGACGAAAAAAGCGGCGAGCTTAGCTACTTTTTCGGTTTTGAAACCGTTTGCGAATGTGTTCCGGAAGGTTTTTCAGCAATCAGCATTCCCGCTGCGGAATATGCTGTTTTCGAAGTTTCTGTAAGCGTTTTTGACGAAAACCTTTCCGAAGAACTCAAAAAACTCTGGAACAAAATCTTTGATGAATGGCTCCCTGCTTCCGAAAAATCTTTCGACGAAGGAAAAATGTGTTTTGAATTTTATAAAGGCGAAAAAGCCTTTGTCTATATCCCGATCAAATAAAAAAGCGCCACCCGAAAAGGTGGCGCTTTTCCAAAATATCCACGCCCTTGTTTTGGCCAGTCTAGCCTAGCCGTTTGCCATTTTAAAAAAACCAAAAACTTGTTTTGCCGAGCCAATCGAAGGCACAACAAACAAATAAACCACCTGGCCAGCAAATGTTGACCAGGTGGCTTATTCTGTAATTTTCCACTTGACGTGAAACTCTTTGGTGGAGGCGACTTATTAAGCCCCTTTTTTACGGAAACGAAAACTTAAGTCTTTCGTGCTCATCCTGAGCACGGTGCTCAAAATCTCTCCATTGGCTTGGTAAAGCGGGTTTTAGGATTTACGCGAAAAAGGGAGGTGGAGGGGTTGAAAGAAAAATCCGTTAAAATATACAAATTTTATTCTGCAATAAGCTTCGCAAGTTTAGATGTAATTGCTCCATTACTTCTTTCGTGTGCTTTTGCAATTTCTTTTACTTTGAGTCCCGAATGATATTCTTCAAGAAGCTGACTTTCTTCATCTTCTGACCAGGGCTTGCCTGCATTTTCTCTGCCATTTTTATTTTGTTTCGCCAATTTGTTATCCATATTGATGATTGCAGTATGCAAAGCTCTTACTACTTCGACCTGATTGCAGCTATCTTCTTCCGGAAGCACTTCTTCGGTAACGGGATTTATTCCGTCAGCAAACGCTTCAAGAATTTCTTTTGCCCGCTCTATAAATTCGTTATTGCATTATTTGACAATTCCAGCTTTTGCTGTTATGCCATCAAAAACAAACGAAAGAATTGAAGCATAGGATGGAGCTTTTTTCGTTTTTGGAATGAATCTATTGACGAATAAAACAAAAGAATATTCTCCTAATTCGGAGAATCTTCTTTTTTTTACACAAATCCATGAAAAAAGGCACAGCCGAAGCTGTGCCTTATTTCGTGTGGAAAAGAGGAGATATGGAATTTATGAAAAGTTTTTCATATTATTTTTTCTTTTTTTCAATAACCGCTGCAGCTGCCGCAAGAACAACAACTCCTGCAAAGGTCATATCGAATACCGGTGCGCCGGTGTTCGGGTTGGATTCCTCGACCTTCTCGCCGGGGATAATATCGGTAATACCGTCCTGGCTGAGAGGTTTGGTGTGTTTGCTCTGCTGCTGTCCGCAAACTTCGCAGGTTCTTACCTTTCTTCCGCCGCGGTTTTCGGTTGCATGTTCAACGGTTACCCAAGAGCCGTAATCATGTCCGAGAGCTTCGCCTTCGGTATGGTCACAGCGTTTGCAGGAAGCAGGTTCGGTGCAGGTTGCATCTGCCATATCGTGACCGAGAGCTTCAATTTTATCTCCGCCTTCAACGTGACCGCATCCGCGAGCACAGGTGAAAACAGCTGTTTTGCCTTCTTCTTCACAAGCAGGTTCTGCTGCTGCTTCGGTTTCTTTCATGTCGTGTCCAAGAGCGTCAACAACTTCCTGTGCTACAAGAACTTCGCTGCATACGGAGCAGTGTTTGCCTTCGGTAAGTCCGGTTTCGGTACAGGTAGGTGCTACCGCTTCGTCGATTACTTCGGTGTGGCCGAGTGCCGGAACAACTTCCTGTGCAACAAGAACTTCTTTACATACAGAGCAGTGTTTGCCTTCGGTAAGACCGGTTCCGGTGCAGGTAGGCTCAACGGCTTCGTCGGTTACTTCGGTGTGGCCAAGAGCTTCGCCTTCGGTTGCACCGCATTTGGAGCAGGTTTTGGGTACGGTGCAGGTTGCATCGTTCCAGTCGTGCTCAAGAGGATTTCCATAAGAGAAGGTTTCTTCTCCGGCTTCACCGCATTCACAGGATTTGTAATATTTTGCGGGTTCGGTACAGGTAGCTTCGGAAGCAAGATATTTTTCATCAGCAACGGTATTTACGTAGCTGCATTCGTGTGCCGGAGGTTCCGCAATTTTCAAAGTGATATTATAAAGAGTATGTTTTGTGTTGCCGTAATTGCTGGGGTTTGTGCAAACCGTTATGGTTGCAACACCGTTTTCGTCCCATTCGGGAACAATTTCAAGACTCTGAGGGTTTTTATTTTTAATATTATCGGCGCTTTTAACTTTAGTTTCTCCCGAAACAGCCCAGAAATAAACCGATGAGCCAAACTGTTTAATATTATTTGCACCCTTGCCCACAGCAGTAAGATCAAATTTTATTGGCTTTGTTCTGTCGGTTTCCGGAACAAGTTCAATGGTATATTCGGTCTCGGAAGTGCTGTCAAGAAGATTGCCGCTTGCTCCGTAAATATCGATATTGGAAAGGGCAAAAGTGTTGATTCCGGGTGCTGCGGAACCGGTTACGATATGGAATTCTTTTGCAGAACCCCATACTTCAACTTCGCAGGTTGCGGTAAGTTCGCCGATTTTTGCGGTAACGGTTGTTTTGCCTGCTTTTTTACCGGTTACAACGCCGTTTTCAACAGTTGCAATGCTTTCATCTGCGCTGCTCCATTCAACAATATCGGTAGTATTTTCCGGTTTAACGGTTGCAGTAATGGTTTCGGTTGTATCAATCTCAACTTTAATAGAGGTTTTATCAAAAGTGATTTCGGTTGCAGGAATTTCGCCAACGGTAATAACAATTTCCGGAAGGGTTGCAAGGGTCATTCCGGCTCCGGTACCGTTTGCCATTCCGGAAGCTGTTCCGTAACTTACTTTTCTGTGGTCACCGATTGCTCCGCCGGAAAAACCGCCCATCTGGATAAAACCGTTAAGAGTCATGGTTTCGCCTTCCCAATCTGCCGGGATAGTTACTTCAACAATCTGTTCCTGGCTGCTGAAGTTATACTGTCCGAACGCAGCACCGGAGCTGTTTCGGTAGGCATTGCCATTTTCATCTTTATATGTAAGCTGTGCGTTGAAATTGTATTTGGTCGCAAATTTTTCTGCCGGGTTTGTAAGGCCCTTGATTTTAATGGTAATGCTTTCTCCTGCGGGAACGATAGGAGTTTCAACAGTTCTTCCATCATATACATATTCTACGGTGGTCTGCTGTGCGGTTACAACCTGATAAGAAGCAACGCCGCCTTTTTCAAGTCTGATGATATGGCGTCCGGTTTTAAGTCCGGAAACGGTTACTTCTCCGGTTTCCGCATTAACGGAAACACCTTCGGAAGTGAATTTGCCGAAAGAAAGAGTTTCTTTTCCGACGGTGCTTCTGTTAACGGTTACGGTAACGCCTTCTTCGGGTTTAAAGGAAACTTTTGCGCCCTCGTTTCCGGTATAGAACTGGGGAGAATGTTCCGCATCAAAAACTGCGCCGTTGCAGGTCATGTTGCTCTTAATTGCGGTACCGTCCTTGCCAACGCTTACTACGAAAACGCCGGTTCTGTCGGGCCAGATTGCGGAATATCTGTTGCCGCCGCCTGCATCGCCGTTGGAGTTTTTAACGGTGGAATCGCTGTACATTGCATCATAAGTTACAAGGACGATTGCGGTGCCCTTTCCGTTTGCGGTCATGGTTGCCGCGCCGGAGTTATTTGCATTGGGGGTAATGGAAATTACGTTTTCGCCTTCAATATTGATGATTTCATAGCTGAAATCCGGAAGGGAAATTTTATCGTTGCCAAAACTGTTGATCGCCTGCCAGTTACGGAACATATTAAGTCCCTTGGAATCGCCCACATTGAGGTTTACATAACCCTGGTTATTGATATTCATATAAATATCGCCAAGGTCCATTTCAAATTTTTCAAAATTGCGGTAAACGGTATCGGAATCATATTTATCTTCGCCGCTGTCGTTCATAAAGAGCATTTCTTCGGTAATTACGATTTCAGCGCCGTCCGCTTTGGAAGATTTCCAGTCCCAATAGGTTACTGCGTCTTTGTTATCCGGATTCTGAACGCGGATAAATGTGTTTCCGCTGAGAGGAGCAAATCTGTAAACAACGGTTTCGCCGACAGTTTCCTTGTCAATGTTGGATGCAAAACTGTATGCAAAGGAACCGTTGAGAGTACCTGCGGAAACAACAGAACCTTTCGGTGCTGTTACTTTGAAATGTTTGATTTCGATTTCAATTTCATTTTCTCCGTTTGCAGGAGTCTGGTTTTCAAGAGTCTTTGTGCGATATGCGCTTCCGGGAGTTACCGCATAGGTATAGCCTTCTGCGGAAAGAAGAAGAAAACTGTTTTCCTTGCCGATTGCATCAACGCCATTTTGCGAAACTTTGATGGATGCAGAAGTTTCGGTACCTTCCCAGGTGAATTTAAAATCCGCTTTAACAAGAGTGATTTCGCCGGTTTCTGCAGAAACGGCGGTGCTCATTCCTATGTCATCTGCGCGCCAAGCAATATGGCTTGCGTTTTCCGGAACTTTAACGGTATATATGTTTCCGGATTTTTCGGTGCTAATTTCCGTTCCGAGGGTTCCGGTTTCGGAAGAAGTGTAAAACTTGGGTTCAATGTTTTCCGGAACATTAACTTTAACATCAAAAGTTACGGTGGAGTTTTTTACAGTAAGATTAATGGTATAAGTTTCGGAAGAATATCTTACTCCGTCGTATGCACGGAAAACAAGAACATATTCACCGCTGAGATTAGATGTGAAAGAATAGCTGTTTCCTTCAAAATTTTCAAAACTTCCGTCATTCACTTTTATCTGATAGGAAAGTGCGTCACCTTCCGCATCGGAAAAAACATCTTTAAGATCTACGGTAAATTCTTCTCCGACGGTTGTTTCGGAAGAAGTTTCTGCGTTCTGGCCTTCTGCAAGAACGGGTGCGTTATCTTTTGTGAGGATAACGGTCCAGGTGCCTATGGTGTCAAAGGGACTGCTGAGAGTAATTTTCTTGGTTGCGCTTCCGTCAACAAGGGTTATATCGCCGTTGCCGGAAAGAGAGGGTTTCATACCGGAAGCTGCAAAGCTTACGTTGATAATAGCGTCATCGGGGGTTTCGGGAGTGAGTGCTACAATAACGGTTCTGTTGTCAATCCAGCTGTGTTCAATAACACCGCCGGCTTCGCCGCTTATGGTGCCGGAACCGAGTTTTGCCCAGGTATCACCGTTGGAAGGTGTGTCGCTTATTGTATAGCTGAAAGGTTCGACAGTAGGTACAACGGTTACAAAAACCGATTCGCCGTTTACGCTGCCTGCTTCAATTTCGCTCCAGGAAGTATCCATTACAGATTTTTTAACAAGTTCAAAGCTTGCTTCGGAAGCGGTTTCAACTTCTTTTATAGCTTCAAAAACAAGGGTTGCAATAACGCCTTCGGCAACTTCAAGTCCTTCAGAAGTTGCGTCAACAAGAGAAACTCCGTAATAAGTTCCTTTTGTATCCTCTTTTGCAACAGAAGTTATTTTAACAGAAGTGTTTGCCGTTCCAATTTCAGAACTTTCAAGTTCAAAAAGTTCCGGATCAAAATAAAGTCTGTATTCAAAAGAAGTAATATTTTCCATTTTTTCGCCGTTATTGATTGTAACGGCAACTGTTTCACCTTTTTTAATGGAATTCTTGTCTGCGGAATAGGTTACGTCCGCAAAAGCAGTTATTCCAAGGCTGAAAATCATTGAAAGAGCAAGAATAAACGAAATTATTCTTTTCATTTTTTAATCCTCCTTATTTTCCGGAAGGGAATTCTGTGATTTTTCCATTATAGAAAGCATAAATAAGCGCTGCATCGGCGGGAGTGATTTCTCCGTCGCCATTAACATCCGCCGCTGCTTTCTGTTCATCTGAAAGTTCTTTTGCTCCGTTATATGCGGCATATGCAAAGGCCGCATCTGCAGGAGCAACTTCGCCGTCACCGCTGATGTCTCCTTTTACGATGCTGCTTTCAACAGTAATTTCAAGGTATGCCGGAGAAGAAACAACCGCATTGGGGAAATCTGTTCCCTTCTGTCCGTCCATCCATACATACCATGTTCCGGAACTCGGGAATGTTATGGAAACATTTCCGTTTTCGTCAGATTCGGTTTCAAGAGCATCTTCCGCATAAACACCGCTTTGGCTGTAATATATCGGGACATTGGGAACGGGATCATACATGGTTGCACCGCCAATATTAATGTTTCCATATCCGCGTTTGAGCATGAACTCGGCTTCTTCGCCTTCTTCAAAAGTCATCTCGTGGACTATTCCGTTTTCGTCGAAGAAATTATGGAATCCCGCTCCGGAATCGTTATAAAAATCCCAGCTTGAGAACATCATAATGTCAACAAAATCACCGGGTTCAATCACGATGGTATCTGCCGTTGCGCCCCAACCGTCATATGCAAGAGGATATTCTCCGTTTACATAGTAGTTGAGGTTGCAGTCATGTCCCCAGAACGATGTGAAGAAAATGCTTCCGGGTGCTCCGTTTGCACATGCCGCAAACTGTTCTGCTCCCTCGTAATAATGTTTTTCGTGGGTATAAAGATAAAGATGAAGAACGGTCAAATCATCTTTTCCGTCTCCGTTATTATCCACCGCATATTCTCCAAGTCCATATTCGGCAAGGTCTATTGCCTCAAGCTCGGAAAAAGGTACTGCAAGATGTGCAAGCATTTTTCCGTCGAAATCGGAAGCAATAAATTTTCCGTCGTCGCTTATTGAAAAATAAACCATTTCTTCGGTTGCAAAAGCCTGCGTCGGCAGCATAAGAACAACCATCAAAGCCGCCATAAAAATACTTAAAATTTTCTTTTTCATAAGTTTTCTCCTTTCATATTGACTTTCCAAAAAAAATTTGCCTAACCACTTCTTTCCTTTTACTTATTAAACCTTATGGGGCAATTCCCCTTGTTTTTCTTCGGTTTGTTTTCGGCTTTTTAAGGCCGGCCTTTTCAAGAACTCTCGGCCACGGACCAAAACGCATTTTTAAAAGAACAAATCCTATGGTTTCGCTTTTTTTCGGTAACCTTCCAAGCTCCTTCGCTTTGTTTCTTACTATATCAAGGAGCTCTTCGTCACTGTCGTTTATATGTTCTTTTGCAAATTCATCTTCTGCTTTTTTGCGTTCGCGGTTAAGCCCACGTTTTTCTTCCCTCGAAACAATTTTTTCTTCCAAAATCACTGTTTTCTCCTTTTGGACATAAAAAAAGCTGCAATAACCCCTTGGTTATTGCAGCCGAATTTCTGTTCCCAAAACTTTCCCGTCCGCGCAAAATTGCGGGTTTGCGCTCTTCGGGCTCGATCATCACTGGCTTTCTGGCTCATGCATTGGGGAAATCGGTCGGCAGATTCCCTGCGTTTTTTATCCTACCTTCTCAGCTTTTGGCCAATGGCCGGCTTACGCCGCGGATAAAAAACTCCTGCATTTACAGCCCCTGGGTGGGCTCCGGACTTCAACCGGATTTCCTGATTCCAACGTCCGGCAGAAAACTGCCGGTCTTTACGCGGAACTTGATGCAGCATATTCGTTTTTGATTTTAATGTCTTTTGTGTATAGGACTTTAAATGTATTATACTCTCTCGCTTTTTGCTTTTCTATAAGTTCTGAAAAAGTCAGCAAGTTTGGTCATAGGCCAGGGTGCTCAAAATTCAATTCCTTTTCTTGCCGGAGTACCTTTGTCATAAGGATGCTTTATTTTATTCATCTCGGTAACATAGTCTGCCATGCTTAAAAGCCTTTCGGAAGGGCTTCGTCCGGTAAGAACAATTTCAAGTTCCTTTGGTTTGTTTTCAAGAAAATCCAAAAGTATTTTTTCGTCTATCATCCCATGGTTGCATGAAGAAACTGCTTCATCAAGCACCAGAAGATCTGATTTCTCCGCTTTTGAGAGGGCTTTTTCTAAAAGCTCTCCGTAATCTTTTGCGGCGTTTTGTTTTTCTTCTTCATCCATATTGCAATATAATCCATACGATTTATTACAGTTCAAAACGGTCACGTTTTCAAGTTTTTCAAGAGATTTCAGTTCGCTGGATGTTCCGTTTTTGAAAAACTGACAAAAAACGACTTTTTTACCAAAACCCGCTGCTCTTACGGCAAGACCGGTTGCGGCAGTGGTTTTCCCTTTTCCGTTTCCGCAATAAATATGTATAAGTCCGAACATTTCCAACACTTCTTTCTATAAATAAAGGGCGGATCTTTCCGCCCGTAAATCTTATGCTTCAACAGGTTTATCCTTACCTTCGACGTTCCACCTTGCTTCCATGGGAGTTTTACCGTTGCATTTGCAACCCGGTTCATCGGAAGCAGAAACTTTTGCCGCTACCATTTTCTTGATTTCTTCCATAAGTTTCTTTTCATCAACAGACATAACAAAATCCTCCTTTGAATTTTTATGGTTCGAGCATAATCCTTTTTTGGACTTCCTTCAAGGGATTTGACATTCCTTAGCAAATTTGGAATGTTTTTCAGCAAGAAAAGTCAAATTTCAAATTCACCTCACGCGGTTTCTTTTACACGCAACCTTATTTTTCGGATATATGATCAAAAATCCGCTTCTGCGCCTTTTTGCGTTTGGTTTCCCGCTTTTGATAATTTTAAAAACCGCATAACAAAGCCAAAAAAACGATGCGTAAAAAAAATAAGCCACCTAGCAAGCAAAGCTTCGCTAAGTGGCTTATTCTGTAATTTTTCACTCTATGTGAAACTCTGTGGTGGAGGAGACTTATTAAGCCCCCTTTTTTACAGAAACGCAAACTTAAGGCTTGCGTGCTCATCTTGAGCACGGTGCTCAAAGTCCCTCCGTTGGCTTGGTAAAACGGGTTTTTGGTTTGGCGCGAAAAAGGGTAGGTACGGGCAAAATCAATTTTAGTGGAAATTGGCAAAACTATTGCAAAAACAGCCCCTGCAAGCGGTTTGCAGAGGCTGTTTTTGTTTGGGGGTATTATAAAGGAAATGTGGATTACTGAATGGTCCAACCGCCATCAACGATGATTTCGGTGCCGGTAAGGAATTCATTTTCAATAGCGAAAATGATGGAGTGAGCGATTTCTTCCGGAACACCGGTACGTCCAACAGGAGTTACTTCGCAATAATATTTGTAAGTTTCTTCGCCGCAGCCTCTGCCGCCGATTGCGGTATCAACATGGCCGGGATGGATGGTGTTTGCGCGGATGCCTTTCTTTCCGTATGCGATAGCAATGGATTTGGAAAGACCTCTGAGGCCGAATTTTGTAAGGCTGTAGAAAGGAGTATAAGCGTTACTTACTATACCCATGATGGAAGAAACGTTTACGATTGCACCGGGAGTTTCCTGTTTAAGGAATTCGTCGATTGCGTATTTGCATCCGTAATAAACGCCGTCCTGGTTTACACCAACAATGTGTTTGTATTCTTCGGTGGTATATTCATGAAGGAATTTTGCGGGGCAAATACCTGCGTTGTTTACCATGATATCAAGATGGCCGTAAAGTTTAACGGTTTCTGCAACAACATTTTTTACCTGTTCTTCGTTGGAAACGTCAACTTTGAAGAAAGGAACGTTAAATTCTTTTGCAGTTTCGTTACCAAGTTTTTCGTCCCAGTCTGCGATTACTGGAAGGCCGCCTTTTGCAAGGATTGCTTCAACGGTTGCTTTGCCAATGCCTGCTGCGCCCCCGGTTACGATTGCTACTTTTCCTTTAATATCAAACATGTTCGTGTCCTCTTTTCTGTTTTATTCGATCCGGCCAAGAGAACCGGAAGATAACAATGATAAGGTTAAAAGGCTGTCGCCAAGATGTACATTCTGGACTTTTGTCTTGTCGCAAGAACGCAAATCGACCGGAGCAAAGTTCCAGATGCCGTCAACATTTCCTATGACAGCCTTTTTCATAATGCTTTCCGCAACTTCTGCGGGTGTTGTTATTACAACAATATCTGTTTTGTTTTGTTCAAGATATTCTTCAAAAAGGTTTATATTAATAATTGGAATTCCGTCAAGCTGCATTCCGATTATAGAAAGATCGTTATCGAAAATTGCTTTTACAAAAAAGCCTTCCTTTTCAAAATCTTTATAACTCGCAATGGCTCTTCCAAGGTTTCCTCCACCAACAATCACCATATTATGCTTTTTGTTGATTCCAAGAAGTTCTTCAAGTCTTTCTTTTATTTCGGAAGTTTTATATCCGCTGATTCCTCCGCACATAAAGAAATCCTGACGAACCTGGACATCTTTATTTCCTGCTCTTTTGGCAATCATGGATGAAGTTATTTTTTCAATTCCTTCTGTTTCCATATAGCAAACATTTCGGTAATATACGGGGAGACGTTTTATCACAGCTTCCGGAATGTCCTCGATATACAAACAAAAGCCTCCTTTTTTGAAAAAAACAAGCGATACAGAATTTTCCGCACCGCTTGTTCTGATCAAGTTGTGCCTTTAAAATTATTTTACGTCTTTAAATTTAAGGCAGAATACCATCATGATTGCTGCGCATACTGCAGGGAGCCAGAATACGGAAACAAGTCCGAAGGGGCTGTTCATAAGTGCAGTGCAAAGACCGCCGGAAACGGTGGAACCGAAGGTACCGGCAAGACCCATGAATGCAAGACCGCTTGCAAGATCCTGGGGTTCAAGGATGGTCATAGGATAAGTATAAGGAGCGATGGAGTTTGCGCTGTTCATGCAGGAAATTGCAAAGCAACCTGCAAAGAGGATTCCGAAACCAACAGCAGTGTTGGTGGTCATACCAAGGCAGAGCCATGCAAGACCGGAAACAAGGGTACCAACACCCCAGATCATAACCATTTTTTTGTATTTACCGGTTTTTGCAGCAACGCTGCCGAAATAGGTGGTGAGGAAGGTTGCAATAATCATACCGGGAACACTGATAAGACCTGCGATAACGCTGTCAGTGCCAAGAGTGTACTGTGCATAGGTGGGAGCATAGGATGCTGCGCCGTTTGCAATGCAGTAAACAAGGGAGAGCATGAAGATGCAAACATAATATTTATTTTTGAAAAGTTTTACAGGGATGATCGGGTCTTCTGCTTTTTTCTCAACAGAGATAAGAAGAACGGCAGCAACAACTGCAGCAGCAAGAGCAGCAAGGATTACGGGAGAAGTCCAGCCCATGGAACCGCCGAAGTTCATTGCAAAAGTGAAACCAACAAGGAAAAGGGTTGCAAGAGCGATACCTGCGCCGTCAACTTTGCTTCCTTTTACTGCGGAAGGAGCAATGTTGGGAAGGCCGTATGCGCACATTACGAAACCGATTGCGAGAAGTGCAATGCCGATGTAGAATTCAAGTCTCCAGTTGAAGGAGCAGAAAACACCGGTGATAGGAGATGCAACGATAAGAGCAACGGTGGTAAGGGTCTGGTTGTAACCGGAATATTTCGGAGCCTGATCCTGGCCGAAGATTGCGGAAATGATAACGAAACCGTTCATCATGAAGAGACCCCATGCAAAACCGGAGATCATTCTTGCGATGGTGAACATCCAGAATGAAGTGGAAACTGCAACGCCTGCATATGCAACAGCATACATTGCAACAGAGATAAGGAAGAGTTTTTTGTGGCCGATTTTATCACCGATTTTGCCGCCGAGCGGGATGGAAATGCTTCTTGCAAGGCATTCGAGAGTGAAAATCATACCAACAGAATTGATGTTGTTGAAAAGTTCAGCAACGGTGTAGCTATATACGCCGCAGCCTGCGATGAGGAACATCGCAATAAAGTTTACGATAAGAAGGCCGATAAAGCCTATCATTTTTTTATTGTCTTTCATTCAATTAACCCTCAATCTTTCCAAAAAGTACACACTGTTCATACCATGCAGGGTTGTGTGCCATAAGGCCGCCATCTGCAACAAGGGTGGTACCGGTGATGTATTCAGCTTCTTCGGAAGCAAGGAAATAAGTTGCATTTGCAATATCTACGCCCTGATTACGTTTTTTGCCAACAAGGATCTGGTGGTCAAGAGTCTGGATAAGTTTCTGACCGATTTCTGGCATGGAGTTATAAAGTTCGTCGGTCATAATAAGGCCGGGGATAACGGTGTTGCAGCGAATGCCCTGTCTGCCGTACTGGGAAGCAATGCTTCTGGAAAGATGGATAAGAGCTGCTTTTGCGCATCCGTATGCAAAGGTATCGTGGTCACCAAGATAACCGCCGATAGATGCAATGTTTACAATGTTTGCGCCTTCATTTTTAAGAAGGTGGGGAATTGCATATTTGCACATAAGCCAATGTCCGCGGAAGTTGATGGAAAGGCATGCATCAAAATCTTCTGCAG
This sequence comes from Oscillospiraceae bacterium, assembly GCA_045636625.1. Taxonomy (GTDB): domain Bacteria; phylum Bacillota; class Clostridia; order Oscillospirales; family Ruminococcaceae; genus UMGS1668. The sequence continues at coordinate 6,631 of JAZTXW010000100.1, read as the reverse complement.
AGATATCTACAACGGATTTGTCCATGCCGTTATAGAATGCGCAGTTTACGAGGATATCAAGTCTGCCGTAAGTTTCGATTGCTGCATCGATTGCTGCTTTAACCTTTTCTTCATCGGTGATGTCGCAAGCAACAAATTTTACGTCATAGCCAGCATCGAGAAGTTCTTTTTCGGTTGCTTTGCCGTTGATTTCGTTGATATCAGCGAGAATAACTTTTGCACCATTTTTTGCGAACTTTTTAGCAATCTCTTTGCCGCTGCCGCCTGCGCCGGAACCAGCAGAACCGGTTACGAGTACTACTTTTTCGTTCATCATAAAAAAATACCTCCAAGTTGTTAATGATTTAACCAAATCATAACATAGAGGTATCATTATGTAAAATTCATCTTTTTTATGAAAGCTATGCCTTTTTGTTATAGATGTCCTTTATAAGTTCCTTTTTATCCTCAGAAAGATTTTTTCTCGTTACCGCTGTAATATCATATGTATTACCTTCAATCGGAATTGAAACAAGCCCATCATACAGTGTATAAGGAAGTAAATCATGTCCCAGGAAAAACTTGTTTTTATCCGAAAGAACGCTCAACAAAGAAGTGTTATAATTTTCTTTAAAAACCATATTGGATACATTGATTCCGTTTTTTTCACAATATTTTTCCATCATGAAATACGAAGTTTCCAGGTTCCAGTTGGCCTCAATACATACAACCAACTCTTTATTTGAAATTTCTTTAAAGCTTATGCTTTTCCGATTTGCAAACTCATTTTCAGATGAAACTATAATCGCCCTGTTTACTTTTCCCAATGGAAAAGTCTCAAAATCTTCTAAAAATATATCATAATCCGAAGTGGATATTGCCGCATCCACAATGCTTTCTTTCAGCTTTTGCGTTATTTTAAAAGGATCAAGATACTCTACTGCACAGTTTTCAAGAGGAAAATCTTTATTTATAATTCCTTTTTCGCGCATTTTAAGGAAGTCAAGCGTATAAAGCACCGCAAGGCTTATTTTTGGATCTTTCATTGCCTTTATATTTTTTATGTCTTTTCTTAACGAATATAAAAGTGGTTTTGTAACTTTATAAAACTCCGTTCCTTCGGAAGTTATTATAAGTTTATTTCTGTCTCTTATAAATAAAGAAAAGCCAAGTCGTTCTTCAAGCGCTTTTATGTTTTTGCTGAGGTAAGGCTGGGAAACATAGAGTTTTTCCGCCGCTTTTGAGATATTTCCGCATTCAACAACTTTGATGAAATAACCGACATTTTTAAGATTTATATCCATATCACTGAAATATGTCGATTCGCTTCCCTGATATGTAATTTCATCCGAAAAATTCATATTTCCCGACCTCCAAAAACGTTAATATATTAATAGTATAACGTTTTGGATTATATACTGTCAAGAATATGATATTTTCCTCATTTTTCTCCGACTTTTTTCTACTGTTTTCTCGTTAATGACATAACAAGCATATAATTCATATTTTGGATATTTGTGCACTTTTTCGACCCCTCCACCAATCCCCCAAACTTTTCTCTCAACAAAGGTTTTTGCCGTATTTTATATCATAAATCGGATACTAAATTCACTTCGTGCAGTCCCTTTTACACGTAAACTTATTTTTTCGATATATAACCAAAAATCTGCTTTTTCGGTTTTTCTCTTGCGGTACTCCGTGTTCTGTAAAATAAAAAAACGGCTTAAACAAGCCGTTTAAACGCATCACAAAAAAACAAGCCACCTAGCAAGCAAAGCTTCGATAAGTGGCTTATTCTTTAATTTTTCACTCTACGTGAAACTCTGTGGTGGAGGCGACTTATTAAGCCCCCTTTTTACAGAAACGCAAACTTAAGGCTTTCGTACTCATCCCGAGCGCGGTGATCAAAGTACATTCATTGGCTTGGTAAAACGGGTTTTGATTTTGGCGCGAAAAAGGGAGGTGGAGAGTTTTGTGGACCATTTGTATATTTTCGCCAAGTCATAATTGTTTTTATCCAACTTTACACTTATAGTGCGGTACCGCATTATTATAAATTTGTTCATCTATATCTTGAAGAAGTTCAACAACTTCATTATATAATTCAAGCGTAAAATCTCCCAAATTTATTTCCATCCCTTTAGCCAAACGTATATGGATTCTATTACGCAACTCTATTATTTCTTGTACACGAGCAACCTTTTCATTATCGTAATTCAAAATTCCAATTTGCGCAAGTTTTTTTACAGCTTTGCTTGCATAATTACGTTCTTCTTTAGAAAAATGGTAACGGCAATCTTTTATCTTTTCACAACAAGCCGTATTACAACAAATATTATTTGTTGCTTCAAGTACAATTGCTTCAATTACAGATACAAAATTAACAATTGAAAGCTTGAAAAATATTGCTTCTACAGATCCCCATATGTTTATTCTGTTGATTATAAAATTGAGTAAATCTGATGTTTCTAATGCATATGTAATATTGTGCCTAACCGTGCGATTAATACAGATTTCTTGGAGATGATATTTTTTATTAAAAGCTACAACCGTACGTATATATCCTGACGGAACTCCTATTTTTTCGTAACGCTCCAACGGATGATTAGTTAAGGGTGGATTATATCTTGATTTACGCAAAATATCTTCATTTTCTTTTAATAATTCTGTGATTTTTCTATTGTTTGCAATAAATCTTTTTTCCTCTTCTTCTGTTAATGGCATATTATCTCCTCATTTTCTAAACAACCGCGTTTGCATTTATTCCATCAATGATTTTCTTGATGCCTGCCCAGACAGACAAATCCGTGAACACATCCACTATGCTTCCCCTGTCGCTGAACGGAGATTCACGAAGAATGGACATATCTTTCATAACACCGTTGTGAATGATATATTCAATAATCTGATTCAGAAAGTATATCTGTCTTTCATCAAGGTTTGCGTTATTAAGATATTCCGAAAAAGCAGCTTTTGCAACACTCATATCAAGTCCGACGATTTCGCGCACAAATTCACCAAGAGGTTTTTCTCCGTAGTTCGCCTCATATTCCTCGTGTGTTCCTATTTCACTCCAAAGAATTTTTTCAAGCTGTTCAAGGTCCACCGGAGTGAGCGGTTGGTTCGATTTAAGCTTGGCGATAACTATGTTGTTCTGGTTTTCGCGAACGTAATATTCCGCCTTTGCTTTGTAGTTTGCAAGGTCATCATTATCAAGTTCCGATTCGTTCCATACTGTTTCAAGAACATCATCTTTGAAGTTGGTTCCGTATTTTTCGCCTTCATTAATAATATATTTCATAAGGCCGCGAAGGTTTTCACGAATGTTTTCAAATTCGTTTATTCCCGCATCCTCAACATAGGAAGTATTCAGAATTTTATCTATCAAAGCATACTGGCCTCTGATTTCCGGAACATTTGCAATTTTCGAAACCGCAGTAACCTTTTTCATAAGGTCACTTCTTGCTTTGTTATATTTCTTTCCGATGATATAAGCAAGTTCAATTCCGTACATAAGGTGGTCAAAACGCAAAGCCTTTGCGTTATCCTTATCCGGAATAATGAGAGGAGCAAGTTCCATCCCGATGTTTACAGTATCCTCAAAAGAAAGAGTTCCATAATTATCCGGATTGGAGAAAAGTTCCACATATTTCAGATGCTGACGCACGGAAAAATTATCCTTGTTCAGTTCCTGCACCTTACGTACCATGTCATCAACAAGAGATTTTCTGAATGCAATAAGTTCCGGTGTCTGATATGCCATATCCTGCAGTTTAAATACAATCTGCGATTTAAGATGGAATATCGCGCCCTGGAGTGCAACCATATTTGCGGTGGGCTTACCCGGATTCATACGGAAAAACTCAAAGTTACCGCAAAAATCGAAGATATAGAACTTATCCTTATCTTTTCCGTCAAGAAGATTTGGGCAAAGCCTTGTTCCGCGGCCAATCATCTGCCAGAATTTTGCTTTACTCAAAACCTTTTTGAAGAAAACAAGGTTCAGAATTTCCGGAACATCTATGCCGGTATCAAGCATATCGACAGAAATGGCGATCTGCGGAAGTTTTTCCGGGTCAGAAAATTCATCAATTGCGCTCTGCGCATAGGTCATATAGTTATCGATAACCTTTGCGTATCCCGGAAGATGCGGATATTCTTTCCCGAAAATTTCAAGAATTTTTTCCGCATGGTCGTGATTTTTTGCAAAAACAATGCTTTTGCCGACTTTCTGGCCGTAATCCACCCTAAGTCCTTCGGTCATAAGAATATGAAGCACCTGGCGGATAGTATCTTCGTTGAAAACCCAGCTATTGAGCGCGGAAGAATTGATTTTCTCCGGAACTTCTCCGTTTTCATCAGTAAAAGTTTTCTCGTATTCCTCTTTTTCCTCATCAGAAAGATCGTCGTAAGCAATTCCTTGTTCAAGAAATTTAAGCTTCGTTTCCGCGGTCATATAGTCAACAAGATAACCGTCTTTTACCGCCTGGGCAAGTTCATAGCCATAGGTCGGCTGTCCGTCCGGAAGTTCAAAAATTTCGTAGGTATTCTTTTCAACTTCATCTTTCGGCGTTGCAGTAAGTCCAACCAAAGGTGCATCGAAATAATTGAAAATATCGCGGTATTTGTTGTAAATGGAGCGGTGCGCCTCGTCACAGATGATAAGATCAAAATGTCCGACAGTGAAGAGCTTTTTGTCTTCGTCATCCTTGATGTCATCAATACAGTGCATCATGGTCTGGTAGGTGGAGAAAACGCAGTGTGCGTCGCAGTTATCCCGCTCTTCACAAAGGTTCGTAACGGAAAGATTCGGCAGAAGGTTCACAAAACTGCGCTTTGCCTGGGTAACAAGGGAGTTTCTGTCCGCAAGGAAAAGAATATTTTTCACCCAGCCATGCTGAAGAAGAACATCGCAAAGCGCCATAACTGTTCTGGTCTTGCCGGAACCGGTTGCCATAACGAGCAAAGCCTTGCGGCGGTTTTCTTCATCAAAAGCGCGGCAAACCGCTTTTATTGCGCCCTCCTGATAATATCTTCCGGCGATGTTTTTATCCACGCTTACATATTTAAGGCTTGTCCTTCCGGTGCGAAGATTGAAAAGTTTTTCAAGGTCGCGCCTTGAATAGATGGAAGCAACCTTGCGTTCCGGATAGAATTTATCGTCCCAGATTCGGGTATCGAAACCGTTGGAAAGGAAGATGACCGGTCTGCGGCCGTATTCTTTTTCAAGAAGATCGGCATAAAGTTTTGCCTGCTGGCGGCCAACGGCAACGTCAACGCAGGTGCGCTTTGCTTCAAGCACCGCAAGAGGTTTGTTATCCCTGCCGAAAAGGACGTAATCCGCATAGCCGACCTCGGATTTATTGGGCATGCCTTTAAGCTCAACTTCATTGAGCCAATCAACGCCTTCGGTCCAGCCGGCATCACGAAGCATATAGTCGATATAGATTTTGCGGGTCTGATATTCGGAAATATCAAGCGGCTTCGGAACATAATTTGCCTGCTGTTCGGAGCGGCGTTTGGTAAGTTCTTCCTTAAGATGCTCATTTTCCTCCATGAGCTTTTTAAGTTCAACTTCCGTGCTCGAATCCGCAGAAACCGCATGCTCAAGCGGTTTGAGGTTGCGGTTAAAGGTTTGGGGTTCATAAGTTTCGGCGTAGCAGCAGGCAACAAAATCGAGGAAAACGAAAAGGTTTTCAAGGCAGAGCACCGCTTCCTCATAGGAACCTTTTCTTCCGCCATGGGCGCTTGTGTTTCCGATTTTGCGGATGATATCGAGCCTTTTCCAAAGGTCATCGCCAACAACATCATGGAAAACGCCGTCGTTCAAAAGGCTGCGGAGGTTTTCATCAAAGGGAACGGAAAGCTCGGAATCGACGGAATACATCCATTTTACGGCGATTTCCATTGCCCTGCGGCAATTTATGACCGCAGATTCCGGTTCGATATTCAAAACCTTTTCTGCCGCAACCGCCGCACCGGCAAATGAAGCAAACTTCTTTTCACTTAAAAGAAAATCGAAGTTGGTCATTGAAATTTCTCCTCTTTCATTTCTATTTCTTTTGTTTCTTTCAAAGCAATCATTAAACCAGTAAGGATTGTCTCTTCCATTTTCTCCTTCTGTTCTTTGTCAAGTGTTGTAATTTTGTCTATTTTTTCCAAAGCATTAGATGCTTCTGTTATTTTTCGTTGCGTTTCATTATATCTGTTTATCTCTTCCTTAGTAAGTTTTGCCGCCTTTTTCATTTCCCCGTGCTCTTTAATCAATGGTGTCAATATGTCAAAAAATATAACAACAAGTGTATTTGTGCAAAGATAGAAACTTACGGTTAGAATATTTTGAGTTATTAAATCGTTTCCCAAACGATTAATATAGACAAGCGATGTTGAAAGTATTAACACAATTAAATTAACTATCAAAAGTATCATCGATGAAAAAACACTTTCAACATCATAATAAAAATTTTCTTTTTCGTTTATGAATATAACTTCCTTCAGAAAATCATCGTCTTTTGTTTTTTGGGGACAGATTTACAGCATCACAACGTATTTGCCTGCCACACGGGCCTTTTCATCGGCAAGGATACCGGGCAGCTCCTCCACGGAGGGACGGCCGTAGATCATAGAGGTCACATCGATCTTGCCGCTGCCG
>JAZTXW010000099.1:0-11285 GCA_045636625.1 Oscillospiraceae bacterium | reverse complement strand
TATCAAGGTTGCAGATGATGAAAACAACGCTTACACCGAGAAGGCCGAGGCCGACAACGCAAAGACCCATAACTGCGCCGCCGCGGAATGCGACTTTAAGTGCAGAGGGCATACCGCCTTTGCTTGCTGCGTTGGTGGTACGTACGTTTGCATCGGTTGCGGTTTTCATGCCGATGTAGCCTGCAAGAACGGAGAATGCAGCGCCGAAGAGGCATGCGATTGCAGCGATGGGGCTGATGAAGATTGCTACGATGAGAAGGAGAGCTACTGCAAATGCAGCAACCATTTTGTACTCGCGGCCGAGGAATGCCATTGCACCCTCACGGATGTAACCGGAGATTTCCTTCATTCTGTCGTTGCCTTCGTCCTGTTTGCCGATCCAGCTTTTAAGCATGAGAGCAACAACAAGGGAGATGACACCGACAACGGGAACAGCATAGAGAAGATTTTCCATAAGCTTTGTTCACTCCTGTTTCTGTTTCTTAATTTTGGGCATTTTGCCCACTGTTGTATATCAACATCTTATTATACATATTTTTATATTATTAAGTCAATAGATTATTCAAAAATTTGACCCAAATTATTAAAAATTTATCACAGTTTTGTCAAAAGGTTTTATTTCCGTATTTATATAAACTGACAAAACCGTTAACACAAAACAAAGTTTTGCATTAACGGTTTATAAAAATTGCACTATTTTGTTAAAAGGGATTTTATTTCCTCAATCCATTCTATTAATGCAAAACGGATCTCATATTTGCTTCCGGATATAAAGTCTGCGTTTTCTCCGTATTTTTCAAGGGCTTCTTCGGCTCCGGGAATACAAAGAGCAGGGTACATTACGCACCACCAGTTTTTACCTTCGCCTGCACCGATAACGATTCTCACAGCGTCGTAATCACCGGCAGGAAGGGTGAAATCTTCGTAATTTCTTGTTTCAAACCACATTTTTGTGACTTCCACCTGTACGGAATAATCAAAACCTTCGGAAGCGATAACGTTTTCGGCAATGGATCTGATGTCATCGGATGAATATTCTGCCGCAGCAACCGCTTCGGTCTTTCCCGAAACCTCAGCGAAAAGTTCTCCGGTTGCTTCAAGAACTGCGTCGCGGACTTTCAGTTTAAGTTCCTGGTCCGCTTCGCTGTCGGAATTGGCTATGATATGAAGCCGAAGAGTTTCGGAACGTACTTCGTTACCCGCAGCTACCGTTCTGTTTATCATGGAAGTGAGCATTGTAAAAACGATTCCGATAAGTAAAATTGCTTCAATCCCTTTCATTCTTCTGCCTTTCGGATAGGCATTATATCTGTAAAAACTCATAAAAAATCCGCCTTTGCTTTTGATAAAAAAAGCATTGGCGGTTTTTGGTGTTTTATTCATCAGATATTTATAAAATCGATTTTGTTTCCGTTTTCTTTGATTACTTTCATCAGGTCCTCAAAAGTCAGCCAGACGGTGGAGGTATTCTGGTTGGGATGAACTCCAACGCAGGGATAATCCGCAAATTCTTTGTCTATAATGAATTCCACGGCGGCATCTTTGTCGTTTATGACACCAAGAGGAGAAACCGAACCCTTCGTAAGACCAAGATAACGGTCAAGTCTTTCGGCGGAGCCGAAACTTACGTGTTTTATTCCGAGTTCGTTCTGAATTGCTTCAAGGTTTGCGTGCTTATCGCCGAAAACAAAAACAAGAAAATGTCTGTGGCCTTTGTTGTCGCGGAGAAAAAGATTTTTGCCCACAACACCTTTATTGAAAATTCCGAGCGAATCCATTTCCTCCATTGTATAAACGGCAGGGTGGTCAACCCGTTCATATTCAATTCCAAGTTCCGAGAAACGTTCATAAACGGCGGCGCTTTTATCAATCTGAACGCCGATTTTTGTAGGTCTTGAGAGATAAACGGAATTGAATTTTTCGGTAAGAACATTTTTTGCAGCAACAGCTTTATGAACCGAATCGAATATTCCGAAAACGGCAGTTCCGCTTCCGGTCATCATTGAACCGATGGCACCAAGGTCGAGCATGCTGCTTTTGATTTCACCGATAATGGAGTCCTCAACTGTATGCTCAAGAACATTATAGAGCTTTTTAGAAAGGGAGTGAAGATCATTTCCTTCCAAAATTGAAAGAAACTTATTGGGATTCGGGTGCTCAAGCTTGCAAAGCTCGTGCTCGTCATAATATTTATAACTTTCCGGTGTGCTCATGCTTATATCCGGCTTTACTATAACAAGCCAGCAATCCGGCATTTCAGAAACGGGTGAAAGCTTTTCACCGATCCCTTCAGCAAGCATAGTTCCGCCGGTTATTGAAAAGGGAACATCCGCACCGCATTTTGCGCCAAGTTCACAAAGATCTTCTTCAGAAAGGGGTTCATCAAAAATCTTATTTAAACCGTAAAGAACTGCGGCAGCGTCAGCGCTTCCCCCGGCCATTCCAGCCTGCATGGGAATTCTTTTATCAATGAAAACGGATGCACCGGAATCAATTCCGGTGCGTTCAAAAAACATCTTTGCGGCTTTAAAAGCAATGTTGTTTTCTCCGTCAAGAGTGCAGTTGCTGCATTTTACTGAAATTTTTTCCGACTTTTCAATTTTTACGTAATCAAAAAGATCGATGGTTTGCATAACCGATTCTATCTCATGATATCCGTCAGGAAGTTTTCCGGTAATATCAAGAAATAAATTGATTTTTGCAGGAGCTTTAATGCTTATTTTGTTCATTCTGAAGTTCCTCAAGAAATTCTTTGATTCTTTTTGTTGCTTCCATAAGATGATCAATGGAGTATGAGTAAGAAACGCGAACAAAACCTTCGCCGGAAGAACCGAACGCTCCGCCGGGAACAACAGCAACTTTTTTGCTGTGCAAAAGCTTTTCACAAAATTCTTCGGAAGAAAGTCCGGTGGATTTTATTGAAGGAAAAACGTAAAAAGCTCCTTCGGGAGTAAAGCAATCAAGACCCATATCATTGAATGCTTTTACAAGGTAGCGCCTTCTCATATCGTATTGTTTTTTCATTTCCTCCACTTCGCTGTCACAATCGCGCATTGCGGCAACAGCAGCATACTGGCTTGTTGTGGGGGAACTCATGATGCCGTATTGATGAATTTTAAGCATCTGGGAAATAATCGGGGAAGGGCCGGCAACATAGCCAAGTCGCCAACCGGTCATGGCGTATGCTTTGGAAAAACCGTTTACAAGAATTGTACGCTCTTTCATTCCTTCGATTTCTGCGATGGAAACATGGCGTTCTCCACCATAGGTGAGTTCGGCATAGATTTCATCGGAAAGAACCATTATGTCGGTTCCGCGAAGGACTTCTGCAATTTCTTCAAGGTGTTCTCTTCTCATAACAGCGCCGGTGGGGTTGTTGGGGAAGGGAAGAACAAGAAGTTTTGTTTTGGGGGTTATAGCGGCGCGAAGTTCTTCAGCGGTAAGACGAAAATCATTTTCACGTTTTGTTTCAATTGTGACAACTTTGCCTCCGGCAAGCTGGCAAATAGGATCGTAGCATACAAAGGAAGGAATGGGCAAAAGCATTTCATCGCCGATATCGATCAGGGCACGAATGGTAAGGTCTATTGCTTCGGAACCGCCGACGGTGATAAAAATATCTTTTGCGTCATATTCAAGATTGAATTTGCGTTTTAAATATTTGGAAGTTTCCTGGCGCAGCTCAATAAGACCGGCGTTTGCGGTGTACCAGGTGTGTCCTTTTTTAAGAGAATCAATACCTGCTTCGCGGATATGCCAGGGAGTTTTGAAATCCGGTTCGCCGATAGTCAGGGCAATGACGTCTTTAACCTCGGCGGCGAGGTCAAAAAATTTACGGATTCCGGAAGGTTTTAATGTGGAAACTTTTTCGGAAAGCACCTTGCTATAATCAATCAATATTAAGATGTCTCCTTTCATCCTTGATTTCTTCGGTAAAATTGAAGAAATGCTCTTTATATCGTTTAAGAACAAAATTGGTTGCGGTGGAAGTGACGGAATCAAGGGTCGCAAGGCGTTTTGCAACAAACATGGAAATATCCTTGAAACTGTGTCCGCGGATAATTACAGAAAGATCATAGCTGGAACTGCTCATAAGCCATACGGTCTGGACTTCATCAAAACGCATGATTTCTGCGGCGATTTCATCATAACCGTAACCGCGTTTGGGCTGAACTTTAAGTTCAATAACAGCGGTGCAATCATTGGGATCGATTTTTTCCCAGTTGACAAGGGCATTATATCCTATAATGACATGATCTTTTTCATATTCTTTAACCGCGGCGGCAATTTCTTCTTCGGATTTTCCGAGAAGGGCGGAAAGCTGTTCGGTGGTAAGTTTTGCATTGGTTTCAAGAAGTTTAAGAAGCTGATCCATATTTTTATCTCCTTTAATCAATATTTATCAAAACGGGTTTGCGTTCTTTATAGTAGCAATAGTTTGAAAAACCTGCCTCGTGAACAAGGCTGATTCCTTCGCTAAGGTCGGAACCGATGGAAGCGCAGCTGTGTGAACCGGAACCGACGGTGATGAATTCTCCTCCAAGTTCCCGGAACATACGAAGGTACCTTACAGGAGGGAGAATCATGTTGAGTTTTCCGCGAAGAGCGGAAGTGTTTACTTCAAGGGCTTTGCCGTCTTCGGCAAGCTTTTTAAGAATTTCCTCTATTATATCGTCGCAGTGGCGGATAGAAAAATAAGGTGCCGATTCGTTGTTTACATATCTCATTGGAAGCGTAAGCTGGCTGAGGACATCAAAATTTTCCCATCGGGAAGTTTCAAGAAGAAGCTTGTAATAGGATTCGAGAAAACGGACTATTTCATTTTCGGAAAGTTCGGAATAATTGATATCGCTGACTTTTCTTCCGTCTGGATATTTTTTTACGGAGGTCAGAACAACGTCGAAAGGAACGTGATTTATTATTTTATCCGCTTTTCCGATATTATCAAGGGGCTGTCCGACTTCAATTCCATTAGAAATCACAAGCGAATCTTCAAAAACGGAGCGGGCTTTATAGACGCAGTAAACGGATTCGCGGATTCTTTCGGCAAACTGCATTTCGTCAAAACGGTCGCAGTCGCAGCAATCCGTAACGGCAAAGCCGAAAAGTCCTCTGTGAACGGCCTGCTCACAAAGGCTCATCATCGAATCAACTCCGCGGGGAGAGCAGTCGCTGTGAACGTGTCCGTCAAATCTTTTCTGATAATACATAAAGATCGCCCTCTTTCTATAATACTATATAATAACACATTACGCCGGATTTGAAAAGACGGGAAAACAAAAAAAGCACCCTTCCGGGTGCTTTTCTGTCATTTCAAAAGGCTTTTGCCTTTCCATTTTTTCGAAGGCTCGATTCCGATAATGCCGCAAATGGTCGGGGCAATATCGATAATGTTTGCTGTTCTGAAATTTTCTTCATCGAGTTCGTGATCTGTTTTTATGAAAAGGGGAATGGTCATATCAACGGGGTCAGCCGTTCCGTGAGTATGGTCGTGTCCGCCGTGATCGGCAAGAACGATTACGGAATAATCCTCCGGAAGATTTTTCATTATTTTTTCAATAAGACCGAAGGAATGGTTTGCGGCTTTGTAATATTCTTCGGTTCCCCAGCCGATTTCGTGACCGATGCTGTCGGTGGTTTCAAGATAAAGAAAAGCAAAATCCGGACGGTACTCATCGATGAATTTTTCGCAGTTCTCTTCAAGAAGTTCCGTTACTTTTCCGTGAGGGAAATATTCTTCAGAAACAAAATGTCCGTAACAAAGGGCATAAGGATCATAAAGATCTTTAAGCTCACCCCAGCTGTAGAAAAAAGAGGTGGATTTTCCGGAATCACGAAGCTGCTCAAAAAGTCCTTTTCTTTCTCCGGGTACAAAAACGTTTCCGAGAACCCCATGCTCGGATGGGTCGGCGCTGTGGAAAAGCGACATATGGCAAGGAAGGGTCCAGGAAGGAAAAACCGTTTGAGCATGCGGATTATATCGCGAAATGCTCATAAGTTTTTCTGCAAAAGGGTGTCCGCATTCAAGAACAGCATCCGGTCTCATTCCGTCGCAAAGAATCATAAGGACTTTGTTTTGCATCTGATATGCACCTCTTTTTCAGACAGCATACTGGCTGTTGTAAATTTCGTAGTAAAAACCTTTTTTTGCAAGAAGTTCTTCGTGTTTTCCGGTCTCAACAATTTCTCCGTTATTGATTACAAGGATAAGGTCGGAATCAACAATCGTTGAAAGGCGGTGCGCTATGATAAAGCAGGTTTTACCTTCCATAAGTTTATCCATGGCCTTCTGAATAAGAATTTCCGTTCTTGTATCGACGTTGGAAGTAGCTTCATCGAGAATAAGCAGCCGGTGATTTGCCAGAAGAGCTCTTGCGATAGTAAGAAGCTGTTTTTGTCCGCCGGAAATATTTGTCGTATCATCACCAATCACGGTATCGTAACCGTGGGGAAGGGTGCGGATGAAATGATCGCAATATGCTTCATCGCAGGCGGTGATGATTTCTTCTCTTGTTGCGTCGGGTTTTCCGTATGCAACGTTTTCGGCAACAGTTCCGCCGAAAAGCCAGGTATCCTGGAGAACCATTCCGAAAATTCCGCGGATTTCTTCTCTGGAAATTTTTCCGATATCATGACCATCGATGATGATCCGGCCGTTTTGCGGGTCATAAAAACGCATCAGAAGGTTTACAATGGTTGTTTTTCCTGCACCGGTTGGACCGACTATTGCAACATTCTGGCCGTGCTTTATGTTAAGGTTAAGATTTTTGATAAGCGGTTTGTTTTCGTCATAGGAAAAATCAACGTTTTCAAAAGTTACATTTCCAAGAACGGTTTCTTTGCCGAAAGATCCTTCGTCAGCTTTTTCTTCGTCAAGGTCAAGAAGGGCAAACACGCGTTGGGAAGAGGTTATTGCGCGCTGAACGTCGCCGAGTCCTTCCGCAATCTGTTCAAGCGGAGCGGCAATCTGTTTTGCAAAAAGAACGATGGTTACGATTGTTCCTACGGAAACACCTTCGTTAAGAATAAGCCAGCCGCCGATGAGATTGACCGCAATATACGCAAGAGAGTTGGTAAAAGCAATACACGGGCGGACAGCGGAGGAAATAAAGGTCGCTTTAACTTCTGCATTTCTTTGGCGAAGGTTGATTTCTTCATGGCGGCGAAGAGTTTCGTTTTCCCAGTTATATGCTTTTGTGGTCGCGTAGTTGGTATAACTTTCTTCTACGATTGAATTGAGTTTTCCTGATTCCGTAAACATTTCATGAAAATGCTTTTCGCTCATGGAAGAAATTTTTGAGGAAAGATATACGGAAATCGGGGTTATTACAAGAACCGCAAGAGAAAGCCGCCAGTCCTCGAAGAACATCATGACCGTGATGACGATTATCTGAAGAAAACCGGTGGAAAGGGTCTCTATCATGGTATGAATGGATGTTCCCATATGGGAAACGTCATCGGTCATCCTGCGAAGGATCTCACCGACTGGTGTACAGTCAACAAACTTTACAGGCAGATGCTTTATTTTTTCGGATATCCTGATTCTGATGTTGCAGGTGAAATAACGGCTTACAACATTATTGAGGAGGTACATGTTGGCAAGTTTGACCAAACTCAGCAAAATATAGATGATTCCAAGCGGAATTATTCCGGAAAGTATCATTCCGGCAAAATTATCGGTTACAAGTTCGCCGGACCAGAAATCATAAAGCTGCTGAACAAGTTCACCAAGCATTTTCGGAGAAACTACGGTGAAAACTATTGCCATAAGGCAAAGACAGCAGGAAAGTAAAAGCCATCCCCAGATCGGTTTTGCCTCCTTATAAATTCGAAGAAGGGATTTTGCGCGGCTTTGTTTCTTTTCTTCAATCATTTTTTTGCACCTCCCGTCTGGGAAGCATATATTTCCTGATAAATTCCACAGCGTTCAAGAAGCTCGTTGTGTTTTCCGAAATCAATAAGATTTCCGTTATCCATAACAAGAATAACGTCGCTGTTCATGGCGGAAGTGACGCGCTGTGTAATTACAATCTGGGTTTTGCCGGCGGCTTTTTTTGAAAGCTTTGTGCGAAGTTTGGATTCCGTAAGAAAATCCAAAGCGGAAAAGCTGTCGTCAAAAATGTAAATCGGAGCGTTTTTTATAACAGCTCTTGCTATTGAAAGACGCTGTTTTTGTCCGCCGGAAAGGTTTTTTCCGGATTGGTTGAGTTCATGTTCAAAACCGTTTTCAAGGGTTCCGATAAAATCGGAAAGTTCGGCGATTTCAGCAGCTTCTTTTATTTCTTCATCGGTTGCGCCGGGTTTTCCCATAAGTATGTTGTCCCGGATAGTTCCGGAATAAATTGAAGAATTCTGAAGAACGCAGCTTATATTTTTGCGGACGGTTTTGTGACTCAGTGTATCGGTTGAACGTCCGTCATAAATAACTTTTCCTTCGGTAGGCATGCGGAAGCAAAGCATAAGCGAAACAAGAGTGGATTTTCCGCTTCCCGTACCGCCGATTACGGAAACCTTTTGTCCGGGTTCAATATTGAAAGAAACGTTGCTGACAGCAGGTTCGGATGCACCTTCGTATTTAAAAGTGACATTATCGAAAACGACTCTTCCGGAAAAATCGATGGATTCTTCGGCGATTTTATCGTCATAACCTTCCGCGGAAATAACTTCACCGATTCGGTTTGCGGCAACTTTTGCATGGGGAATCATTACGATTACAAAAGCGGCGTTCATAATGCTTGTCATGACAAGAGTGACATATTGTATGATCGCAAAAATATCGCCGGCAGAAACGGCACTTACGCCGGTTTCCATCCTTGCTGCGCCGATATAAATTATAAGTATGATGGAAAAATTAAGCAGGAAAAGGGCAAGAGGAGTAATTACACCCATGCTTACGTTGGATTTTATGATATTCATTGCCATTTTGACCGTGGCTTCGGAAATCCTTTTGTGCTCATGCAGTTCTTTATCAAAAGCACGGATAACACGGATTCCGCGAAGACGTTCGCGCATGATATCATTTTGCCTGTCGATAAATTCATCAGCAATACGCCAGAGCGGTTCTATTTTTCTTCCGATAAGTACAACGACGATAAAAACGATCGGAACAAATAAAAGGAGGATCATGGAAAGCAATATATCCTTGCTGAAAGAAAGGGCAACTCCTCCGATGAAAAGAACAGGTATGGTAATTATATTTCCGCAGAAAATGGAAGCGATCCATCCGAGAGTTTCGGTATCGTGGGTGGAACGGGTGATGAGTGCAGCGGTTCCCAGCTCGTTCATTTCGCCGAAAGTCATTGTGTTGACTTTAGAGAATACCATTCTGCGAAGGTCGCAGCAAAAACCGGCAACAATTTCTGCGGTTATTTTTCTTCCTATAATGACTGTGATAAGTCCCGCAAGAGAAATGAAGAACATATAAAAACAGTTTCTTTTGATGAACTCCATATCGGAAAGGTATATGCCTTTGTCCACAATATCGCTCATTATGGTGGGAAGCATAAGGTCGCAAACAGTGGCGGAGGTCATAAAAAGCAGCGCAACCGGTATCTTGTTTTTATAATGCAACAGGTTTTCAAAAATCTTTTTCATATCTACCTCTCTAAACAAAGATTTTTATTACGCGAAAAACCATTTTCAGTATAGCACTACCAAATTTGCTTTTCAATAAACCGTTGGTATATTCAACAATAAAAAAGCCCTTCCTTTACGGAAGGGCAAATATTATTCGGTTTCAAGCGGCCATTGACAATATATATTGTCTTTAGTATCAAGCAGAACGGTTTTCATATACGAGTTCCATCCGGTGCCTTCGGTTGCGGCTATAAATTCATCTGCAAAGGAAAGATCAAGATCGGAAAAAACACCGCCGAAATATGCAACGTTAAGTTTTGCACTGAAAACACTGTATTTTTCCGCAAGTTCGGGATCTTCAATGACAGAATATATGGATTCTTTTGCCTGAACATAGGCGCTGTCATAAAAGAAATTATAACCGTAGTCAGCATATTCAAGGAGATTTTCATCTTCGATTCCGGCTTCTGCTGCATATCCCGCAACATCGGTTACCTTCGCTTCGTATTTCCAGCCTTCGGAGGATATTTCAATTGAACCGTAGCGATGGGGATAAACGCAGAATCCGCCGGTTACAATATCCGTAAGGTTTTCGGTTTGAACAAAGTGCTGTGTATGGAGATGTCCGCAAAGATATAAGTTTCCGCCATATTCGGTTATAAGTTCGGATACTTCGGATCCGTTACCGAGTTTGTAGTTGAAATCGAAACGCGGATTATGGGAAAGAACGCTGTGGTGTCCGGCAAAAACAGGGATGTTTCCGGATTCTTTGCAAAGCGCAAGTTCATTTTCAAGCCATTCAAGTGTTTCTGCGCTCAGCTGTCCAAGAGAAGCTCCGTATATAAGATTTGTATCAAGCATAAAGATCCATGTTCCTTTTCCGGTATCGAAAACATAGGAAAGGGAATTTTCATCATAGGAGATTCCGTCGGAATATCCGAATTCGGAATATATCTCCTTGAATTCTTCGGGTGTAACGGAATCTGAAATCTCAGCTTCGCCATTGGGGAAAATATAGGCGGCGCCGGTTATGTCATGATTTCCGGGAAGAACAAGAATTCTGATACCTGCTTCGGAAAGGGGGATAAGCTTTTCTTTAAGGGCAAGATGAGAAACTTTTGCGCCGTCAAAAGCAATGTCGCCGGTAATCAGAATATAATCGGGTTTTTCCGAAAGCATCTGTGCAATAAATGCATCGAAAATTTCTTCGACGTATTTTACTTGTTTTCCGGTGCCGTTGCTGTCATTTGCCGCGGAAAAAGTACCTTCATAAGAAAAATATTCTTTTCCGGTAAAGTGAATATCCGTTACCGTTACAATGCGGAGCGGGTCTTCTTTTTTCAAACATCCTCCGAAAGAAAAAATCAGAACAAATACAAGGATAATTGCAAAAATCTTTTTCATAATAACACACCTCTTTTGCAATAAAAATTTTATCACAAAAACGGAGCGGGAACAATATAAATCCAAGCAATAAAATTTTTTTAATTTTTTTACAAATTTGTGTTGACAAATTACTCTGGATATGATAAGATAACATTCGTCGCTGAGATGCTGGTGTAGCTCAGTTGGTAGAGCAGCTGATTTGTAATCAGCAGGTCGGGGGTTCGAGTCCGTCCACCAGCTCCACTATCGACAAACTGAATATTTATATGGGAGTGTACCCAAGCGGCCAAAGGGGGCAGACTGTAAATCTGTTGTCAGTGACT
>JAZTXW010000098.1:0-4030 GCA_045636625.1 Oscillospiraceae bacterium | reverse complement strand
CCGAGGAACATTGCCATTGCGCCAACGGTTGCACCCAAAGCGGCACGGTTTTTGAAGAAGTTTCCGAATGCTTTGATTACGTTGAATTTCTGCATCTCGTTGGTTCTGACAGAGTTTTCGTCAACGCGGAAACGAAGCATTTTAAGCATGAACATGAAGGAAATGAATCCGAGAACGCCCATGATAAGAGCGGCGATGAAAACGCGTTCACCGAGAAGGGTTTCTACCTGAACGCCGGTTTCTTCGTTGATAATGGGATTTCCGTTTGCGTCAAATTCTTTTTTCCAGATAAGCATGGGAAGAAGCATCATCGGAGCCATGTTACCGAACATGGAACCGATGGAACGCCAGGTTGAAAGCTGGGATCTTTCGCCGGGGTCTTCGGTAATAAGAGAAAGCATGGAACCGTAGGGAACGTTTGCGGTGGTGTAGCATGCGTCCCAGATCACATAGCCGATAATGAAGAGCATTGCTTTTACCCATACTTCAGCATTGGGAGCGGGAATGAAAACAAGAGCGCCGGCAACAAGAAGTCCGCATGCGCCGACAAAAATATAGGTCTTGAATTTTCCGTGTTTATAAGCTCTTCTGTCGGCGTCGATCATGGAACCGATAATCGGATCGTTGATTGCATCCCAGAACTGTACAAGGGCAAGAAGAAGAGAAAGAAAACCGGTTTCAAGCGTCATATAAACGAGCCAGAAAGTCTGTACGGTTCCTTTGAGCGAAAAGCTCATGTTGCATCCAAAGTCGCCAAGAGCATAGGCAACTTTATCGCGCCATCCGAAAGGGCGGACGGTGTTTTTGGTTTCCATAGCGGTACCTCTTTTCCAAAATAATAGTGCACATAAAACTGTGCGTAATGTTGAATTAAGTATAACAACTATTTCTTTATTCTATTAGAATGATTTTTTGGTAAAGGGGTAGTATCTTTTGGTGAAAGCATCCGGACACATTGAAAACATTATTATATTGTACTATAATTATTTTGAAAATTTATGTATTTTTGTAAATGATAACAATAATGTACTTAATTTTACCGTTTTTCTGAAGGGGGAAAGGATATGTTTTACAAAGCGGAATTGCTTCTTTTGCGCTCGGTTTTCAAAAAATGTCATATAAGAACTTTCACCTTCAACGCAAACGATGTTCCCCATGAAATTATAGACAACGGCCTTTTGAAAATTTTGAACAGCAGGATCGATTTTAAAAAAGAGCACGAAAAATTTCTTGAATATTTCGAAAAGAACACCATTTTTGAATACAGCGACGTTTTCGGTTTTTCGTATATGTTTATGCTGCTTCCGGAAACCGAAAACGAGGTTTTGCTGATCGGTCCCTATGTTTCGGAAGTTCCCACAAGAAAAGCTATCCTCGAAAAATCGGAAAGCCTTGGAATTTCACCTTCGTTTTTTAACGATATGGAAAGTTTTTATTCTTCCGTTCCGTGTCTTCCCGAAAGCAGCCACCTTTTTGCCCTTATCGATTCGTTCGGCGAACTTATCTGGGGCGGCGGAGAAAATTTTAAATTCAGGAAGATAAGCGGACAGAATATCGAACAGGCATCTTTTGCTCCGATTATCAAAAAAGATTCCATCGAATCGGAAAAAAGCGCCTGGAACGTTGAGGTTATTGAAAAACGTTACGAATACGAAGAAGAAATGCTTCAGGCTGTATCCCAGGGGCAGTATCAGAAGGTTGCTCTTCTTATTTCAAATTTCAACCAGCTCAGCTTTGAGAAAAGGCTTGCGGACCCGGTTCGCAACTTTAAAAACTACTGCATAATCACGAACACCCTTTTAAGAAAAGCCGCCCAGGAAGGCGGGGTACATCCTTTTTATCTGGACAGGATATCTTCGGATTTTGCCGCAAAGATCGAACTTCTTTCTTCAACGGATGCGGTCAAGGATTTTATCGCGGATATGTTCCGTTCTTACTGCCGCCTTGTAAGAAAACACACGATGAAGCATTATTCCCCGCCGGTCCAAAGGGCGATCACAACCATAGATTCCGACCTTACCGCAAACCTTACCCTTAATGCTCTTGCTTCGGCACAAAATTTAAACCCAAGCTATCTTTCCTCGCTTTTCAGCCAGGAAACCGGACAGACCCTTACGGAATACGTGAACCAGAAGCGCGTCAAGCTTGCGATGCGCCTTCTTTCCACAACAAAGCTCCAGATCCAGACCATTGCCCAGCATTGCGGAATTCTTGACGTTCACTATTTTTCAAAAGTTTTCAAAAAAGTTGTGGGAGTAACGCCGAAACAATATCGGGAATCCCAGCAAAAATAATTTTTCAACGAAGGGAGAGAGTTCCTTTGAAAAAATTCATGGATAAAGATTTTCTTTTATCCACCGAAACAGCAAAAGAACTTTATCATAACCATGCGGCAAAAATGCCGATTATAGATTACCATTGCCACGTAAACCCAAAAGAGATTTTTGAGGACAAACATTTTGAAAATATCGCTCAGCTCTGGCTTTCCGGAGACCATTACAAATGGCGTATAATGCGTTCCGACGGCGTTGATGAACATTACATCACCGGAAATGCTTCCGACAGAGAAAAGTTTCAGAAGTTTGCCGAAGCGCTTCCGAAAACCATCGGCAACCCGATGTACCATTGGTGCCATCTTGAACTTAAAAAATATTTCGGATATGAAGGCGTTCTCAACGGCGAAACCGCCGAGGAAGTCTGGGGTCTTTGCGAAAAGAAACTCCGGGAAGAAAATCTCGGCGTACGCGATATTATCCGTCAGAGCGGCGTTAAATTCATCGGAACAACGGACGACCCCGTTGACAGTCTTGAATGGCACGAAAAAATATCCGCGGACGAAAGTTTTGAAACAATCGTCGCCCCTTCCTTCCGTCCCGACAAAGCGCTTAATATCGATAAAGCCGGATGGGCGGAATATATCGGAAAACTTTCCGAAGTTTCCGAAATCGGAATAAAAGATTTTGCTTCGCTCAAGGCCGCTCTCGGCAAAAGAATGGAATATTTCAGCGAGCACGGATGCAAAGCAAGCGACCACGGACTTGACCGCATGGTATATGCCGAAAGCACCGGAAAAGAACTTGACGATATCATAAGAAGAGGACTTGAGCACGGAGAAGTTTCCGTAAGGGAAGCTGAGATGCTCAAAACCGCGCTTCTTGTTTTCTGCGCGGAGGAATACGTAAAAAACGGTTGGGTGATGCAGATACATTACAACTGTCTGCGCAACCCGAACACCGAAATGTTCAATAAAATCGGTCCGGATACCGGTTTTGACTGCATCGGACCGCAAAACGGTTCCGAAGCGCTTGCGAAGCTTCTTGATACTCTCAACAGCAAAAACGCCCTTCCCAGAACGGTTTTGTACAGTCTTGACCCTTCCGACAACGCTTTTCTTGATACTCTGATCGGTTCTTTCCAGGGAACAGAAGTTCCCGGAAAGCTTCAGCACGGAAGCGCATGGTGGTTCAACGACAATAAACAGGGTATGCGCGACCAGCTTATCAGCCTTGCGAATCTGAGCATGCTCGGAAACTTTATCGGAATGCTCACGGATTCCCGCAGCTTTTTAAGCTATACCCGCCACGAATATTTCCGCAGGATCCTTTGCGGACTTATCGGCGAATGGGTTGAAAACGGTGAATATCCCGACGATATGAGCACCCTTGGAAAAATTACCGAAGATATTTCTTACAACAATGCCGCAAGATATTTCGGATTGGAGGAAAAAGCATGAAAATGAAACTTTCTTTTCGCTGGTACGGCGAAAGCGACCCCATTTCCCTTGAATATATCTCCCAGATTCCGGGAATGCGTTCGATCGTTTCCGCTGTTTATGACGTAAAACCCGGCGAAGTCTGGCCGGAAGAGAGCCTTGCAAAAATGAAGGCGGAATGTGAAGAACACGGACTTGTTTTTGACGTTGTGGAATCCATTCCGGTTTGCGAAGATATAAAACTCGGCCGCGGAAACGTTGAACATCTTCTTGACGTTTACTGTGAAAACATCCGCCGCTGCGCAAAATACGGGGTCA
>JAZTXW010000097.1:0-26996 GCA_045636625.1 Oscillospiraceae bacterium | reverse complement strand
TTCGGAATGTTGAATCCCTGTTCCTCTCTGTATGTGATTTCCATTTTCGTTTCTCCTTTCATCTCTTTTGGTGTCAACCATAGGATATTCATTTGTTCGGTTAAGAGCAAATGTGCGATTTTCTTTTTCAGCCTGCTTTTGCAGGTTGAGTACAGTTTTTGATATGGAATCAAGACACATCTGCGAGATATCACCGGTAGCAGTTCCGAGTACATTCAGCGTTTGAACCGTGCTGAAATTTTTTACACACCTGAAATCGTCATCGGTGAAATATCTTTCTGCATCAACTTCGCACCTTGCGAGAAGCATATATCCGATGCTGTTTTGGAGAGCTTCTCTGAAAGTGACTTTGAGATTCAGTTCGTCCAGATCTTCAAGGAAACTGTTTTCTTTGTAATATTCCAGTCTTTCGAGGTAATCGGACATATTATCTTCGACTGCATTCTTTGCAGCAGAGAGAAGAGCATATCCGAACTCGCTTTTATCCACAAGTTCACCAAAAGCATTCTCTAAAGTTTCGGTTATGGTTTCTTCGAACTCCGGAATGACCCTCCATGTTGGAACGGGTCTTGCGAACCTTGCTTCGTGGGTATCGGAAATATCGAAGAAATACCGAAGTCTTCTGCTGCCGGGTTTTTCTTTGTCAAAAAAAGCAATGCCGGTGGATCCTTTATTAACCCACCGGCCGAAAACATTATTCCATTTTTCAATTTCGAGCACGGCGGTTGCTTCCGGCTTCTGCGCATAGAGAAGAATCAAGTCATCAAAATCCAAACGAAAGTTATATCCTGCAGTTCGCAAGAACTTTTGCCACTCCGCAGGATTTGAAACTTCATTCAGGATTTCTCTATATAGGGTTGTTATGAGTTCGTATTTGTTGGGCAAATTGGCTGCTCCTTTCTATAATATTTTTCTTTTTTATGTAAATTTTGCAAATTATCTGTAAATGTTGCAAAACTCATTCCATAAAATATTTTATTCTTATATTATTTTAATGAAGAAAACAAAATTTGTTGCAATTTTTTATTTTCGTTGTCTTAATAAATAGATGGGTAAATTCTTTTCCAGAAATGAAATTTAGGAGGTTGATTCCAATGGGCTGTTTACTTTGAATAATAAATAGTCTATAATAAAGAAAGGAATTATAATTATGAAAAAAATTATTTCACTTTTGCTTTCAATAATTCTTATTATGATTGCATCTGTTACAACAATGGCCGATGATAGTAACCTTTTAAACAGTTCGTCTTCAGGATATGATTCGTATGTTCAAAACATTGTTCATTCATACTTGGATGTCGCAATAGATATTGATGAAAATGACGTTATTTATTTGTCTCAAGGTTTTCCTATAAACAACTCCACTTCTAGCATACGTATTTATTTTCTCTTTAAAAATGATATGTGCATAGGAGCCATTTATGTTGATCATACGGGAGAAAGATATGCATCTACTTTTTATGAATATAATATTTCTGAAGTAACTAGTGCATTAAATGAAAACGAAAGCTTCGCTATTATCGGTTTTGAAGAATCGCTTTTATTTGTATCCCCTGAACAAGAAAAAACTATTTATGGTCCAGAAGCAAATTTCACAATTGCAAATAGAAGCAACTCATCCAATTATTCCTTTGAAAGCCTTGTACTTTCACCTATAGAACATACAGTTTATCAGGAAAATTCTTCAAGAGTCTCTGATGAATTATATTTAGATGTTTTACATAGAAGCAACTACACATTGGCAGATGGAACTGGAATATGTTGGGCTTCTTGCGCTGCTTCTCTCGGAGAATATTATACAGGAACTACATTAACTGCATATCAATTATTTATATATCTTCAAGATTTGTATAGTGGCACTCCGGTAGGAAATCGCACTTGGATGCTTCGTTCTGCACAATATTATGGACTTACAGGAAACTATGTTTATAGCGGATATGCTTTTACTAATGTTAGAAATCTTCTTCGTAACAATAAGCCGATTTATGCAGCAATAAGGCGAACCGTCAATCTAAACACCTATGAGCATGCCGTTATAATTGATGGTTATGCCAATGTTTCTGGTACAACAAATTATTGTTACCGAATGATGGATCCAAATGTTAATGGCCACGCATGGTCCGAACCTCTTTCGCAAACTGCAACGGCATCA
This sequence comes from Oscillospiraceae bacterium, assembly GCA_045636625.1. Taxonomy (GTDB): domain Bacteria; phylum Bacillota; class Clostridia; order Oscillospirales; family Ruminococcaceae; genus UMGS1668. Next base: position 24,844 of record JAZTXW010000097.1, on the reverse strand, counting down.
GACTTTGAATACATCTACTATAATGCAACAACTGGAACAATAAGGGATTATACAAGTTGGTATAATTCAATGACAATTAATTAATTTATTTATTTTATGAAACAGTTGATTTAAGGTGTTACAAAATGATTAGAGAAAAATATTCAATATTATGTTTAATAATTATTTTTGTCATATTAACCGGTTGTTCTGAAAACAAGTATGACGCACTTCCTCAGATTGTTATAAATGATATTAGATATTGTTCATCTTTTTCACTAAATTATGTTGATGCTCCTGAACAATCAGCAATTTGTGGTATTATAAAATCCTGTGTTAGTGACGGGGAAATTCCAACAGAACATGAACAATCAAATTTTATTACATGTTATAACCAACCGTACGCTATTGTTGATAATAATTTAATTGTAAAAATAGTATATGAAATTAATGATAAAGATGTAATTGAAAAATGGATTTTGCTTACACCTTCTTCTTGATACTTAATTTAAAGGCGGCTCATTTGAGCCGCCTTTGTTATTTTTCTTTATTTGCCATGATTTTCGGTAAAGAAAACCGCCGCAGCTAAAAGGACAGCCACAAGGCAAATCAAAAGAATTACTTCAGGTTCTATCATCTTTCATTTCTTCTTTTCTTGTTGGAGAGATAGAAGAAGGTTGCTGCGCCGAGAGTGGAAATGGTTGCGATTCCAAGCCAAAGTCCCGGCATTCTGGCATCACCGGTTTTAGGAGTTTCACGGAGTACGTTGTGCATCTCTACCACGGTGGTTGCATCAGCAGTTACGTTTGCAGTTTTCGCTGCTGGCATAATGTAGTTGGAGGAAACTCCGTTTGTAATTTCACTGATGGTATAAGTTCCAAGACGGATATCTTCGATGAAGATTTCACCATTTTTATCGGTGGTGAAGGTTTCATCATAACCGTTTTCGGAAGTTACTCTAAAAGAGAAACCTTCAACTTTTCCATCGGAAGAAGTTTTAACGATCTTAAGAGAGCCGGACTGAGATACGTTTACAAAACCTTTGCCGGCTTCATTTTCAACTACTACGGTTTTGCCGTTTTCGGCAATTTCGAAGTAGTATGCGTTGGAATCAAGAATGAAGCCTTTAGGCGCAACGGTTTCTTTTAAAAAGTATCCGCCGTAAACAAGGCCGGACATGTTGTAGATACCTCTTTCAGCTTCGGTAAGTTTTCCGAGGAGAGTATCGTTTGCATCAAGTTTCTTATCATTGTTGGTATCAACATAAACTTCAAATTCAGCACCGGTGAGTTTGTTTTCAGGGAAGTCTTTATCAACTTTGGTAAGCTGGACAGTACCTTTGATTACCTGTTCGGTTACTGCAAGGGTTTCGGTGTTTTTCTCAATAGAGTAATTGTTAGCTGCTACATCGAGGGTGTAAACAGTTTCGTCAAGGAGATAACCTTTGGAAGGAGTGATTTCTTTTACGGTATAACTTTCACCGCATACGAAGTAATCGGTAGTGAATTTGCCGTTTGCATCAGTGGTGTAGGATTTAAGAAGTTCACCGTCTTTGTAGATGCCATATACAGCACCTTCAAGGGTTGCATCACCCTGAGCACCGCCTCTTTCAGCGTCGGATTTGGTGAGCACGAGGTTGAATTTCTTGAGCACGTTGTTGAATGCTGCTTCGGTTACGGATTCCCATTCAACTTTAACATTCTGTTTTGCGGGAACAACATATCTTTCAGCGGTGTCAACTTCTTCAAGAACATAGTTGACGCCTACAGGAATATCTTCAAAGAGCGCAACACCTTCTGCATTGGTGATCACGTATTCTTCTACTGCAATACCGGTGGTGGAAGTACCGGAAAGTTTGAATTTAACGTCTTCAACAAGACCGTCTTCGGAAGTTTTGGTAACTTCAATATCTCCCCTCTGCAGTTCATTATGGAATTCAACAGTGTAAGTTTTGCCATAAGCTACAGTTACAGTTTTAGGTTCTTCGGAAACATAGCCGCCCGGAGTTTTTTCGGTTACAGTGTATTCTCCTGCCATAAGGTCGGAAACAACAGCTACACCAGATGCATCGGTAGTAACAGTTTTTTCAACACCATTGCCTTTAACTACAAATTCGATTTCGGAAACTTTTTCATCTTCAGAGGTTTTGATGATTTTGATTCCACCGTAGTTTACTACGTTATGGAATTCAACTTTTGCGGTTTTATCATATTCAACTACTACAGTTTTAGGTTCCTGCGGAACATATTCATCATACTGACCTTCAGTTACGGTATAGGTTCCGGGAAGAAGTCCTTCAACGAGAACTTTACCTTCTGCATCTGTAGTAACAGTTTTGTTTACTCCGTTGCCGGTGATAGTGAAGTTGATACCTTCGATATTACCGTCTTCAGAAGTTTTGATGATTTCAAGGTTTCCTTTTTTGAGTTCGTTATGGAAGTTTACAGCAGCAGTTTCGCCCCAATTTACAAATACTTCACGACTTGCGGGGTTAGCGGTATATCCATCGGGAGTTACCTCGGAAACGATATATGCTCCGGCCTGAAGATTGGGCACAATGATTTCGCCGTTTGCATCAGTGGTAACAGTCATTCCATCAAAATCAATAGCCTGTTCTGCAGCAAGACCGATATGGAACTGGATTCCTGCTACGTTACCGTCATCTGCAGTTTTTACGATTTTCATTGCACCGTAGTTCATTTCGTTGTGGAACTGCGCAACTGCGGTTTTTCCGTTTTCAACGATTACGGTCTGGGGCTGCTGTGCTTTGTATTTGGAATAGCTTGCTTCGGTGATGGTATATTCACCGGGAGTAAGACCTTCGAGAAGAATCTCACCGTTTTCATCGGTAAATGCAGTAGTGTTGAGTCCTTCACCTTTGATATTGAATTCAACAAAGCTTACGTTATCATCTTCTGCGGTTTTGATGATCTTTACATTACCTGCTGCAGAAGCGGTGATGCTGAGTTTGAGATAACCGGTAAGAGTTTCGTTTACTTCCTGACCGTAGGAGATTACATCCTGGTCGCCGCTTGCCGTTCTGCCATCGGTCCATACAAGGAAATTGTTTTTGCTTGCTTCTTTTTCAGCGACTACAAGAATTTCAGAAACATTGGGGTTAGTGGTGTAGAAAGTGATTTTGTTTCCACTAATCTCGCATTTAAGATCGTTGGAATCGGTTTTGAGTCCGCATTCACGAAGAACACCATTGGTATCGTTAAGAGTGATTTCATATCTGGAACCATTCCATACAAGTTCGTGGTTGGAAGCGGTAATCTGATTATCGCTCATAAAGCTTGGGAGAAGAGTGTGATGCTGAACTGCGTATTCAATGGATTCATATGCTTCCCAGATATCATCGTAAAGAGGGTTGCCGGTAGAGATGTTATCCATTACGCTGTCAAAACCTTTTCTGGTTGCATCTACGTGGCTGAAAGAGAGAGTTCTTTCGCCAACTACTACTTCCCAAACAAGCATCTGAGTTGCGATAAGTTCTGCAATATCCTGTCTGTGAGAAGCATTACTGGTGTTCCAGCTGGTATTACCGTTACCTCTCCAGCCATACTGAAGAAGTCTTCCAAGAACGGTTTTGATTCCGTCAGGAGTAAGGGTGGGGTTTTTACCGCCGGGATAGTTTGCCCAATAGGAAGAATCCGTTGCCTGGGAAAGAATGTTACCGGTCCTTACGCTATGACCGGGCTCAATACAGTAAACAACCTGTCCGCTGTGGGAATCTTTGCAATAAACGAAATAGCTTTCGGTTGCGACTGTTCCCCAGCCACCGAGAAGGTAGGTATCCTGAAGGCCCCAATCGCCTTTATTTGTGTCGGCGGATCTCGGAAGTGCGATAACCGCCATGGTCATCTGGGTTGCTGCAAAAGCCTGTATAGCGCCGGTGAAAACCATCATCAGCGCAAGAAGAAGTGCTACTGCTCTTTTTGTGTAAGTCATATTTTTGTCTCCTTTTGTGCAATAAAAAAAGACCCACATAAACTTGTGAGTCTTTACTCTGCTTTTACTTTGATATTTAGTTTTGTTTTGATATTGATTAGCTTCTCTCTTTCAGCCGGTAAACAGCCGGTAATTGAAGGGGAGAGGTATGGAGAGGGGGAACAAAAAATGAGCACTGACACAAATTGATCTTTCGTGTTCGTGCTCAAACTATCTGGTATCCCCTTGTGAGTGAATATTTTTTAAAGACCTCCTTTGCTTTCATATTTTTGATTTTACATTGAAACACCTCCATTCATAAAAATCTATATAAAACATAAAAACATTTTGATCCGAACACTTTAAAATAGAAATCATAAGGTTATTATATTATTTTGTAAAAATATGTTATAATATAGATAATTCTAGAAAGGTGTTGGGATGTTTTTTATGTTTTTTGATAAAATCCAAAATAATATATATTTGTATATATCGTTTTTTGGCGCAATTATTGTTATTGTAAATATTATTGTTTATTTATTAGGACTTATTGCTGGCAAAAAAGAAACAAAAGTGCATATATTCGTTACTTTAATTGCATCATGTGTTTTTCTTCCACTATTTGAATTTTCTTTACCAACAATTTTTCCATTCACAAACCATAATATAGAGAACACATCTACTAATGTAGAAGCGCTTACTGATTATAGATATAATCTTTATGATGATGCGGCTATTGAAAAACGTATTATTGCTATAAACAACGATTTACAAGACGAGGGTAAGGAAATAAATCCCGATGACATGAGAGCATTTATCTATGCAATGAATGGAGATTATTCTTTGCTTAAAGATCAAGACCCTTTTGATTCTATTTTACATACTTTTTTAAATGTCGATATAGATAGCCTTAATATACTGCGAAATGGTCTTACGACAAATAGTGACACCGCTACTACTTTAGACTCCCTTGCTGACATCTTTTGCGATCCAATTGAATATGAAATGGTTTTATATTGGCAAAACAGATATAATGATTTAAAGAAAGAAATTTTCCAATACGGGCCTACTGCAGATGTTGTAACTAAAGTAGACACATTTTGTTTGGATTTGCAGAATTCCATTATGGGAGGCGAACCCATCCAAATCAGTCCATCAAAAAAATCAAGTATGTATAATCTTTCTGATGAAGCAAAATTTTTTATCATGGCATGCGTTGCACCACACGCTGGTCTTATGATAACATCGCCAGATGGAGGCTCAAGAGAAGATCAACTTATATATGATTCAATTAGTGGTAAAAATGTATATATAGATGTTCGTGTTTTGGGGGACACCATTTTTAATTATCAAACTGAACTAGTAAATGAAATTATTAGTGAACATTTTCCGTGTAAATTTGAAAATTAATTTTATAATATAAACATCGCTCGCATATTATTTCATCTTTCTAATTGCCTTTTTTTGTAAAGCTCCAACGCCTTAATAATTGTTTCTTCAATTTTCTGGCTACTCGTCCCCGGTGCGAAATATTTGGAAATACGTTCTTTCGGCATACGGAACTGTTCCTTTTGGTTCGGTTTTTCTTCTTGCAGAATTGACTGGATTACTCCTTCATTTAACTTTCCTTCCTGTGAAAACTGGCGTATCTTAATTGCCTGCACATGTGAAGGAGTGCAATCTTCCCATTCCATAGTGTTCAGCAATATTTCCTGCTCGTTTTCAGTAAGGTACGAAAGTTCCACGGCAGGACGCATGGCGATTTTGCCTTCGTCCACCATGTCAAGAAGCGGTTGAGATAGATAAGTCAGACGGATATATCTTTGAATTTGTGTGTTGCTATCTGGAGAATTATCCGCTAAAATCTCTCTTGATTTCCCTTCAAAAAAATGGTGTCCCACTGGGACACCATTTTCTTTTGGACGTCCTCCTTGCCGTTTCATCGCGTCAAGTTTCATCTTGTAAGCGAAGGCTTTCTCCGAAGGAAGAAGCTGTTCCCTTTGAAGGTTGCTGTCAACCATAAGAATAATTGCTTCATCATCTGTCACATCCTGGACAATACATTTAATACTCTCTTTTCCGGCAAGCTCACTTGCTTTTTTGCGACGATGTCCGGCAATCATTTCGTATTCTCCGTTATCCTTTGGTCTTACAATTACGGGTGAGAGGACACCGTATGACTTCACGCTTTCGACCAAATCCGACATAGATTCGTCCATTTTGACTTTGAAGGGGTGATTAGGAAAATCCGATATCTGCGATAAAGGAATTTCCATAATCGTTTCTCTCTTTGCTTCGTCACGTTCCTTTTGGGTTGTGAAAAGGTCATCTACTGATGTCAGCAGACTTGCTGCGCTGTTTTTCACCAATTTCTATCACCTCCTTCACAAGTGTTCTGTAGCTTTCAGCGGCACGACCAGTTGGCTCGTGTCGGAAAATACTTTTGTTGGCGGTGCTTATTTCTGCAAGGCGCACTGTAGAAGGAATTACGGATTCCATCACTGGAAGATGTTTGCCATAGTTTTCTTTTACAGACGATACAATGTCTTTTCTGAAATTGGTTTCGTTCGCCATCGTGAGAAAGATTCCTCCGACTTTTAACCTCGGGTTGATTTGCCGTTTAATGCTCTGTACAGTTCCGATAAGTTCTGTCATATCCTCGGCAGCAAGATAATCTGCCTGAACGGGTATTAGAACATAATCCGAAGCGGCGAGAGCATTGATAACTAGCATACCTAGAGAAGGTCTGCAATCAAGCAGCACATAATCGTAATCTTTCTTTACTCTGTCAATGTACTGCCGCAGGACCGTTTCTCTGCTCATTACGTTTACCAATCCAACCTCCACGGCAGATAGTGTTCTGTTTGCTGGGATATAGTCAAATCCCTCATAGTGGTGCAAGATTTCTGGATGTTCATCCTTGTCGCCGACACCGGATACAATGTCGTTCATGACGTTACTTAGTGTCAGCGGCAAATCATGGGGTTTCCTAAGACCCAGCATTTTTGTGAGATCTCCCTGCGGGTCAACATCCACAAGAAGAACTTTTTTGCCGTTCATCGCCAAGCCTGCGCCGAGGTTATACACGGTCGTGCTTTTTCCGACGCCGCCTTTTTGATTTGCAACGGCGATTACTTTTGGTTTCATTGGGTTGCTCCTTTCTTTTTTATTTAAAGGCATTCGTTTGTATGAACACATAACCATATTAATTTAATTTTTGTTAATGTGTCTAAAACAACTTTTACAATAATTTTTTGCTATAATATGCTTTAATAATGTATTTGTTTATCCAGTCTCTTAATGCCAAAGCTGATTGTGATGGTTATTTTACCGACACCGTCTTTTTGGTTCGTAATTGTTATTATTTTGCATGGGCATAAATAAACTTCTTTTATTTAAAATTATAACCACCGGCTGAGCCGGTGGTTATAATTTTAAATAATTACAATTCTATGTTTTTAAATATCTCAGGAGGAGTAGGCATTATTCCTTCTCTTACGATGTAATTTGCACAACTTTGCTGTATTTGCGTAATATAAGGCGGTAAAACTCTTCCTATAAGCTTATCCTTCATTTTACTATACTTTTCTACCTTATTTATATCTAAACGAAATTTTAGTGCTTTTTTGCCTGCAACACATGCAACAATTATTTCGGATTTTTTTCCAATTATATTTCCATTAGCAAAAAAAGCATAGTTCTTATATGCTCTAAATAGACCGTTAAGCTCAATGAGTTCTTCTTCATTTTGACAAATTTCGCAAAGCTTTGCTAAAGAATAGCGCGTTTTCGCGCTTAAATGGAGAATTTGATCATTCGTCAATTTAATATCTTCAGTAACAATGTCCTCATCAGAAAGCTCTTTTCCTCTAATAAGATACAGTTGCGGGTTTTCTGTTCTTGCTAAATCGCACTGAGCACGAATATTCATGTAATATGTATCGGTTGAAGTATCGTGGAATAAGTCGCCAGTATATGCTTGAAGTTGAGTGTTACTGTATCGAATATATCGTTCTCCTTCTACTACACTAAGTAACTCTTCGATACACACAGAATCATTAGTATTAATCGTGGTTTCGTCAAAAGTGTAGCCGGCAATTCTATTCGTTAACTGTTTCGTGACAAAATCTCCGAATTCTCGTTGATTATCTCTGCTATCTGCTTTTAGCATATCCCAAATGATCTTTGCCCAATTGGGAGAATATGCATACAACTCATTAAACATCGAGTTTTGGGCTCTTCGCACCACACCTTCCCATTCCTTGAGAACGTACACTGACGGCATTTCCTTTACCCATTTTAAAATAGCTGAGAAAAGTTCTTCTTCGGAATCAACTTCTGTTTTTTGCTTTACGAAAATTCGATTTGTTTTTTCATCATCCCAAAGTCCAGATTCTTTTAAGCTATCGATTACAGTGGCAGGTTGCTTTGCTGTAAAAATAAATACTGGCACAAAAATTTCGCTAAGCAATTTTTTGATAAAACCTATCAATCGTTCTTCTTCGCTTGCAACCAATGTCCCTGGTATAGCTACACGTTCGCCTTCTTCTAATTCCAATTCTCCGTTTGTATAATCCCAATCCAGAATAATAAACGAAGCGCTGGCAAGTGCAGGAATAACATCCAGTTGTGGGACTTCAGAAAATACCGCAACTGGAATATTTTTTCCTTCAATCAGCTCTTTTATTTTATATATAGCTGAAGTTTTATCCTCGATTTCGTTATCTACAATTACCGCAATACCATTAAAGAGTTTTTCCACATCCATACCTTTACCCCTCTTTAACGAACTCTAACACAAAATTGGCTCCATTTAGAATTCGGTCCTTTGAAAATTCTGCCAAATCAATAGAGTAATCATATCTGTCTAAAAGCTGTCTTGCAATATAAAGTCCTAAACCGCGTCCCTCTTCGCCTTTGCCCGAATAGAACGCTTCAAAGACATAGTCTATATCATCCTGTTTAATTCCTGGACCATTATCTGCGAAAATCATCCTCTGTTGATTGCCATCAAGAGATATTAGAATTTTCCGTTCACCATTTACAGTTTTCAGCCAATACAGGGCATTATCGAATAAATTGATAAACACTTGAAGAAGAACCGCATCTGTAGTCTTAACTACTAAAGGACGTGTAGTTAAATTGTACTCTACCGAGATGCCATTTTCTTTAAATGCACGTTTGTACAGATTGTGGACTTTCTCAATAACCGTTCTAACATCAATATTTTTGGTTCTGGACTTGGTCGATGGGAACAGCAACTGGACATCTTTCATTTGCGTTTGAACCATTGACATTGTTCCACGAATAAGAGTTAATCTCGAAAGAAGATTGTCTCGATCAATTTCATCCCCTAACATTAACTCTTTAATTAGAGTTTCTTGCTGCTCTACTGCCTTTCCAAGCAGCAACATTACATCATGGGATGCGGTTTCAATAGACAATCCGACAGCAGCAAGATTTTCGGTCTTTTGAATTCTATCTTCAAAGGCACGTTTTTCTTTAGTATAACTGCGTTCGAAAGACTGCAAAAAAGCCAAAGTTTTTGCATCATCACCATACTGTTTTTTTGCTGCCTCAATCAGTTCTGTCGGCCGTCCCCTTTTAATTCGATCAATCTCATTTCGGCGCTGTTTATCAATCAAATATTGAGCAAAGGGCTTTTTCCTAAGATAGCGAAGAATAAGTTGCAGCACCCCTATAAAATCTTCCAGTGCTCGACCTTCTTCTATTAATCCCTCACGATTTGTTTTGTCCTTTAGATTGGGGTTTTCCTCTTGCGAAATGTACACACAGCCGACAACTTGATCATTACTCAAATATTCGTCTGCACGTATTGTACCACGTGCTATGTCTATTCTAAGCCAGTCATCATCAGGATCGCCATATGGCATTACCCTTACATCATCGCGATACAAATATATTCGATGCTCTTTAATGATGTTTTTTTCTTCTTTGCTCAGATAATATTTAGACGGATTCTCAGAATCCGCGTTCAAATCGAAAATATAGAATTCAAAGTTAAAACTACCACATTCTACATTTTCACCTTTTTCCTCCAGTACCTTAAACCGCCTGAACTGTGTGAGTCCTCTTATGTCAGGGTCCTGAAAACTCAACTTAACCGGTCGGTCATTCATGTCAAACGAAATAGTGTTTTCACCACACGCATAATGACCATTTGTTATTTTAAGAACAGACATGTTTTTTAAACAATGATCAAGAACTTCTTTATAACTATCATTAGGCTCGTGCAGAACATCATCTTTATAAATCCACACGCTGAAATCTGCTGTATCTTTACCTGAAAAAATAGGCTGCAATTTTCCAATATTCTGCTGAATTCGATTTACTCGATCAACAGTCCATCTAGTTTTAAGATCAGTAATTTCAATAATCGTGCCAAAAGGTCTGCGTTTTTTTCGCGTTGTTCCTAAAACAAGATCCTTTTCAGTGATTGTTTCGGGCAAACGTTGCAATAAATCCACTGTAAGATGTTCAAGAAAAAGGTCTTTTTCTTCTCCGTCTTCCCGCAGAAAATCATTATCATATTTCGAGAAATCATAAGTCATGACGTTTTCAATATCTTCGCCAAGCTCGATGAACTCTCCTTTGAGATTTTGTTGTTGTCTTCTCGTTGTAATTGTAATTTTTTTGCCTAATTTGAATATAGCAAATCTGCCGATACCCTTTTCACCTTGGAGGATTCGACCTTTTTGCGTTCTAGGATTATCTTTTTTTCTTTTAAGTTTATCGGGTGTGGCAGGATTAAGCCAATGTTTTCTCAAAATATCCGCATTCATACCACATCCATCATCTTCTATCCGAATCTTTGATGTCGGAGTTAATTCATAATTAGGGCCAAAATCAATAAAACTCACCTTTACCCAAGAAGCATCAGCATCATACGAATTCTTTATTAGCTCAACAAGTGCGATTAATTCATTCTTGATTAATTGATCGCCAAGCATTGTTAGCAAACGAGCATATGGACGAATTGTTAATTTTTCACTCATTGCCTCCACATCCTTCCACTAATGATAAATTCTTCGTGATAGATAGTTCTACTTGTTTTATCCGACGAAAACCGCCCACTCTCATCTCGATATGGAGTAAGTAATTTGTTGGATATCCTACGCTTCGCTGCTTTTATATCAGTAAAACCTTCGTCTATGAGGCTTTGTATTAGATGTTCAGAATTTTTTATTTTTACACCCTTATACTCTGTATCACCAACAACAAAAAATGCCATACCGCCATTGTTAAGCATCTGTGAGCACTTATGAATAGCTTGTTGGATATCCACATAATACCTTGCTACCGATCTGACTTTCGCCGTTGCTCTTTGTGTCTTTACCAAATCTGCCACAATACTTTTTCCAACAGAATTTAACAAATCCATATTAATAGTGTATCCTTCGCTGTTATATAGACTGCCAATAGTTCCTCTTCTTAAATCTCGATAATCCTTAGCGTATCCAAGCCAAAGAGATGACAGTTGATGCAAGTCAGCATACTCGTATGATGTAACATAAGGAGGACTAGATATAATTAAGTCAACATTAGGAATATTTGTCGCTTCCAAAAAATTCTCATTTTCAATAGAAATCGTGGACATATTGCTACTAATGCCATTCATTTGCTCAATGGACTTTATAAACTTATTATACTGCTGAACAAACACCTCCCAAACAAGAATTTCCTTCTTATTTGGATTAACTTGAGGTTTTATTGACTTAGTCAGCCATTTAGACGAAGATTTCAGTATTGACGAAAACAAACAATTGAAGGCATTTAAATATTTTCCTTCCGGCACATTGTCTTCAATAGCTCTCTTTAAGCCCAGTAACTGATCATAACTATTTTGAGTGAACCAATACTTTAGTCTCTCGTTTGCATTTTCATAAGCAGTATCAAAAGAATTGGCTTTGGAATATGAATCGCTGATAAGCTGATAATAGTTTTTAATTACATCTATATCATAGCTTTCGCTTTTGACTTTCGCTATAAGTGTTGCGACAGGATTAATATCACAACCCCAAAAATTTCTCTCATGTGTCTTCGCTTCAAGCGCAACTGTACCGCACCCACAAAAAATGTCGGCAACTGTTGTAATATTTACGCCCTCTGCTTCTGCATAATCAAATGCCTTTTTAGCAATAAAAGCAGGGAATTTCGCAGGATAAGTGTGTATGCTGTGCATCGTAAGTTCAGTGTCATTGCTGAAATTCCATTCATCTTCAACATCAACACGATTTACACTTTCCAATGTGATATTAATCATTTACGAATCCCCCTTCCCATATAATTTTGGATCTATCTTCTTGCTATTACAAAAAGAAAAAAACAGCTCTTTTGCCATTTGGCTTGGCTTGGACTTCCCGTTTTCCCAGCGATTCACAGTGGAAAAGCTTATGTTAAGTTCTCTTGCAAGTTGCTCTTGGCTCAATCCTAGCTTTTTACGAACAGATTTCACAATCAAACAAAACTCCATGGTCTCATCTCCTTGCAAATATTATAGCACTTGCTATAATATTTGCAAATATTAAATACACTGCTTTTGCCTAATCTTTAATAATAATTTGACTAAATCACCTACTGAGCCACAATTATAAAAACTATCGCACTATCTTAAATGAGTTTCTCAAATCGATTGACCTTTGCAGCAAAATTTTAAATCTGTTTTTATTCATATACAGGTAGGGTACCTCTTTAAAATTTTCTATCATTTCAAAAATAGCAAAGCAGTTGCAACAAAGAATTTTTTATAGATAATGGTGTTTGCGGATTTCTAACATGCTTCCAACAACTTTCTGTTTTATATATTTTTTCTCTTTATAATGTTTCTTAAACCCAACTAAAAAGTGGATTTTTTATGATAAGTATGAAATTTACTTGGCTTTTGCAAAACACGTTGGGAAATCCATTTTCGTTTTCACTTTGATATGAATGAACATCAAGCTCCGAATGCCGACCCGAAATTCTGGAGAAAAAATTCTCTAGAATCCTCCACTAAAACTTCAAAACTCCGATTTTTGTTCTGAAAAATGGTTTAAATGTTGTAATATGAGCTTATAACTAATCTGGGAGATCGTACGGTTTGCATTCGTAAGGTAGTTGGTTCGATTCCAATTAAATCCACTATTTCGATAAAAATAACCGCAAATTTAACGGTGACTTTTCGTTTGACCACAATAATATCACAGACGTGAATAATTTCTGACTATTTATATTAAAGTATACACTTATCAGGAATTTCTTAATTATGCTACATAAATTCAGGATAATCTTTTATTACCCTCGAAATTATCTTTGAGTTGTGATACGCAAATCTACGAACAACAAATTCTAAAGCTCGTATTGTAATCCAGATATATATGCCAATGGCATTAGTCGAGACAAATAATATTCCTGTTTTGTACATTTGCAAAAAGACTGAAGTTGCAAAGAGAACAGAGCATATTGCTGCAATCAAATCCAGGATGTCATCGATAGTATGCAAAATGATATATATCCTTTTCAGCTTTTTGCGAGGTGCTTCCCGATATACACTTACAATGGCTTCTCTAACCAAGCGGTACACTATGTAAGCAAGCGATATCCAAAAGGTCAATCTGACAACAATGCTTTCGTTATTTAGATTTGTGGTCCATATAATGCCGTCCAAAAATTCTGCACTACAGTGGAATGGAACTATCAATGTTACAACGCAGAGTCCCACCATTATACCAGAGAAAACATAAAGCAAGATTGATACATATGGTTTGTGTTTTACTTCAAAAAATCCATCGAGCATTTTTGAACATACATCACCAACAATATCTAGCATAATACTCTTCCTTTCACAAATGGAGAATTATAATTTAAGTATATCATAAAAAGCACGATAATTCTATCATTTCATTTGTGTCAGTACCATTCGTGTGATTGACATTAACCGCTATATGCAGCAGATATTTTCTACAACATATAGCGGTATTTTTATGATATTGCCGTCAGTTCATCCCAGACCTCGTCATAATATTCCGTACAGTACTGATATCCATGCCGAACCGTCATGCAATATATCTTTTGTTACTCACTCCAGAATTCTCTCACATGCAGCGATCTATTTTTCTTGGAACTAAATACCCCGTGATATTACCGGAACGCATGGCAGCGATTTCTCCATTCATCTAGATAATTAGTTCAGCCAGCTTTTCTTAATTTCCTCATGGGTCCGTACTAAACTAATTTTTTGTAGCTATGCCTACGGCATTTCTGTCGGCGGCTATGTATTTGCTGTAGGAAATATGTATTCATCTAAATTTTGCTTTTGCTAGTTCGATGATAATCTCATCCACACAATCTGCATATCGTCCTTCTTCTATAAGTGAGTTTCTTAAACAAATTAGACTTTGCAACAAAATTTCAAATTCTTTTTTATTCAGATACAAATAGTACCTTTGCTTCACGGTTCCGTCTCCTTTCACTAATATTCAATTAGTTGCAACAAAGGACTTTTCATAGGCAATTGCGCTTGTGGTTTTCTAACACGCTTCTAACAACTTTTGATTTTTTATGTATTTTTTATCTTTATAACGTTTCTGAAAATCAACTAAAAAAGTGGATTTTTTGTGATAACTATGGGATTTGTTTGACTTTCACGGAATATATTGGGAAAGCCATCTTCGCTTTTCGCATTGTCGAGGTAACCGGTTCAAGTCCGGCCGTCTCCACCATAAAAAGCACAGGGCATTTTTGCCCTGTGCTTTTTATTTTTGTTCAAAGGACGGCCGGACGCAGAACCAGACCGGACGACGGCGTTAATAAAACGATTCTGTGAATCGTTTTTAGCCGGAGAGGTTTGCGAGTGTAAACGAGGCAAAGTTTATTTTTTGCGCAGAGCGGGAAGATAATAATTGCCGAGTGCCGAGCAAAGCATTAAGATTTTGCGAAGCAAAACCTTATCAAGTCCGGCCGTCTCCACCAAATAAAAAAAGGAACTGCTTTGCAGTTCCCTTTTTTTATTTAAGTTTGTATTTTTATGGCAAAATCATCATCGTATCCATATATGGATAGAGTGTTTCCATTTTCAAAAATAAAATCAACAGATTCTGGGAGTTCTACTTCTTCACCAAGTTTTGATTCATCAAATTCTTTTGCTTTCCACGGCCAAAACTCGGTTGAATTTACTCTAATTCCATTTATAGAAGAATTTCTATATTCAAGTTTAAAATTGTTATAAACATTTCCAATATTACAAAATTCTTCTTCACCGTTGTTTATAAAATCTATCGTTTTATTTATAAGAGGATATTCATTTTTGCCAAAGATTCGTTTTTTAAATAGACCTTCTGCAAAGACAAGCAGATCCAAAATAAAGTTTTCAAATTGTATTATAATTTCGGATCCAGTATAATAATTTACATAGTTGTTTTTAACAGTTAAAGGATCTTCATAATTTGTTGCACTTACGAAGATATTTGTAATTTTATTTTCTTTACATAAATCAAAAAGTTCTTTTTCAAGAGTTTTGGCTGAATAGCACCATTCAAATTCTTTTTCAATAAAATTAAAAGTGTAAAGCTCGGTTTTGCCAAGCGAATTCCAATCTATACTATGTATTTGTTCAAAAACAGCATTACTTATTTGGATGGCTTCTTTTTTATCAAAAGAATATGTTAATACTTTGTTTTGGCCATTCTCTTTAAAATTGTAATAGAAAATCATTTTTTCTCCGGATTCGGATATTTTAAAACTATATGGATATATTTCATGTCCCCCGCAAATCCAAGGAATAGAAAAAGAAATTTTTTTACCTTTAACGGAATTTTTGGATGAAAAATATTTTAGTTCATTCAAAATTTGAAGTAGTATTTTATCAGTACACTCATTTTCAAATTTAAAAGAACGGCCGTTATTTATAATTTCAAAATTAATTTCACAAAGAGTATAGCTTGTAAGAGCATATTTGCAATAATAGGGAAAAGGTTTGAGTTTTATTTTGAATTTATTGTTCATCCAATTACCCTCCTTTTTGCCTATAATTATATCACGAATAATTTTTTAATCCAGCCAAAAACATACCAAATAAAAAAGGAACCGTTTTGCGGTTCCTTTTTTATTTTATTTAAGTTTGTTTCCGTCCTCAAAGGCGTTTCCGACTGCTTCGCCGAGAACAACGTATTTGTGGTTCGCTGCATCATAGGTGATGGGGCGGAGTTTTGCAACGTCGATTTTTCCTTCTTCATTAAGAACTTTTTCGTCCGCGCAAACGTTGACGATTCTTCCGACCATTGCATGGCTTTCCGGGTCATAGCTTACAAGTTCGCATTCAACCGCCATCGGAAGTTCATCGATAAGAGGAGCGTTTACAAATTCGGATTTTGTTGCGTGAAAACCGGCTCTTTCGAATTTATCCGGAACTTTGTTGCCGGATTCAACGCCGACATAGTCGCATTCGACAACGTGTTCAGCATCCGCCATGCTTACGGTGAAAGCTTTGGTTGCAAGAACGTTTTTGGTGGTTTTGTGGCTGGGGCTGATGCACATGGTAAGTTCAGCGGA
The DNA here is from genome assembly GCA_045636625.1 of Oscillospiraceae bacterium. GTDB lineage: Bacteria > Bacillota > Clostridia > Oscillospirales > Ruminococcaceae > UMGS1668. The sequence goes on along the minus strand of JAZTXW010000097.1, from coordinate 8,386 downwards.
ACCGGAAATTCCGCCCCATGCTGCATTCATCGCGCAGGGAACACCGTTTTCATCATAAGCTGCAAGAATAAAAACCGGCATGGGATATACCATGGGTTTTGCACCGAAATTTTTTCTCATATCTATGTCCTCCTAAAAAATAAATTACAGTTCAAACGGAAGAAAAGCCGCCGCAACAGCAAAAACGATTGCGGGCAAAAGGTTTGCAACACGGATTTTTCTTCCCCAGACAAGGTTAAGACCGACGCAGAAAATAAGGATAGAACCTATCATCGAAAGGTTGGCAAGGGCTTCGTCGGTCATAATGGGTTTTATGAAAGTTGAAAGCGCGGTCACGCTTCCCTGCAAAACCGCAACGGGAATTGCCGAAAAAGCACAGCCTTTTCCCCAGGAGCAGGTCATAACCATTATTATGATAAGGTCGAGGATGGCTTTTGTAACAAGAACGGAATAATCTCCGAGTATTCCGTCCTGAATCGCGCCGACTATTGCCATTGCGCCGATACATACGGTAAGGGATGCGGTTACAAAGCCTTCAACGAATTTTTTATCTTTTGCGTTGCCGGTTTTTTGTTTAAGCCATTCTCCGAAAGCTTCGAATCTGTCCTCAAGATTGATCGTTTCGCCAACAAGGGCGCCCAAAGCAAGGCAGGCGATTATAAGCATTGTTCCGCCGCTTGTTACGGAATTTTCGCTTACGGTAAGCATTCCTTCAAGTGCGCCGGAAATTCCAAGAAAAAGAACACATATTCCACAGGCTTTGCAAAGAGTATCCTGGTGCCTTTCGGAAAGACCTTTTCCAAAAACCATTCCGCAGATTCCGCCGATGATTATTGCGGCAACGTTTATTATTGTTCCTGTTCCGGGCAAAAAATCCGCTCCCTTCTTTTTAAAAAATCGCTATTTCATATTTTGCGCCCGGAAGCGGAATTTGTCAATAGTTTGCTATTGCCAAACATATGTTCTTGCGTTATAATGGATTAAAACCGGGAAAGGGGGCTTTGTCTTTTTGGAAAGAATAATTTTTCATATAGACGTAAACAGCGCTTTTCTTTCCTGGGAAGCCGCAAGAAGAGTCCGAAACGGTGAAGAAGATATCCGCCTTATCCCTTCCGCAATCGGCGGAGACAGAGATAAACGCACCGGCGTTATTCTTGCAAAATCCATTCCGGCAAAAAAATTCGGAATAAAAACGGGTGAACCGGTTGGAATGGCCCTCAGAAAATGTCCGGATCTTTATCTTGCAAAACCGGATTTCAGGCTTTACCTGAGCTGTTCAAAAGCATTTATGGATATCTGCCGGGAATATACCCCGGTTGTTGAAAAATATTCAATAGACGAATGTTTTCTTGATATGACCGGAATGGATATGCTCTATCCGGACCCGATAGCCGCCGCATACGAAATAAAAGACAGGATTTACCGGGAACTTGGTTTTACGGTAAACGTTGGAATCGGACCCTGCAAAATTCTTGCGAAAATGGCAAGCGATTTTGAAAAGCCGAACAAAGTGCATACGCTTTTCAACGATGAAATAAAGGAAAAGATGTGGGGGCTTCCGGTAAGGGAACTTTTTGGAATAGGCCGTTCAACGGCGGAGCATCTTGAAAGCTTTGGAATAAAAACCATAGGGGAACTTGCAAACGCCGATTTGAGGACAATACAGGCTGTTACAGGCGAAAAAATCGGAAAACAGATACACGACCACGCCAACGGAATCGACGATTCTCCGGTTCTTGAAGAACCGGAGGAAGCAAAGGGCTACAGCGTTTCAACAACTCTTGAGGAGGATGTTGTCACGGCGGAGCGGGCGTTTAAAATTCTTCTTGCCCTTGCGGACAGCGTTTCCGCAAGGATGAGAGCGGACGGAAAAAAAGCTTTTTGCGTCGGGGTAACGATCCGCGGAAACGATTTTAAAAACCATTCACACCAGCATACGCTTTACGAAGCGACGGATATAACTTCGGAAATTTACGGAATAAGCAAAAAGCTGTTTTCCGAACTTTGGGATAAACGCACCCCGCTGCGGCTGCTTGGAATTTCCCTTACCCAGATATCTTCGGAAGACAACACCCAGCTTTCTTTCTTCCCGACGGAAAACAAGGAAAAGGAAAGACGAATCGATAAGGCTATGGATGCTATCCGCAACCGTTTCGGTTCGGATACGGTTGTCCGGGCTTCAAATTACCAAAGCGAGCTTAACGTCGGAAAGAAATATAAAGCCCAGATTGAAAACGAAAAATAAAAAAAGCCTTCCGATTTCGGAAGGCTTTTTAACTGTAGGGGCGGATAATATCCGCCCGTTTTTTATTTTGCAATATAAAATTTATTCCTCTTCTGAAGATTCTTTATATTCCGGCGGAATGGTTTCTTCAACGCCGATTATTATTTTTCCAGCCCAGCCTTTTTTATAGTATATTGTGTATGTTTCGTTTGTTTTGAATCCTTCCGGATAGACCGAATTCAGAGAAGGAGTGTCCATATTAAAGCTTTCTCTTGTTTTGTTTTCGTCTTCAAAAAGATATGTATAAATTCCGGTGGAAGCACCGTGGTTCGCCTTTTTATAACACTCCACAAAAGTTCCGGAAAAAGTTTCCGCTTCTGTAAAATACATCTGGTACAGTAAGAAACCGATGGCAACCATTCCCACTATTATGGAAAAAAAGCCCATCTTCAATGCTTCGCTTTCTTTATCGTGCCGATATATAATAACTATTATAGCAATACCAATTAAAATAAAAAGAGCACCGGGGCTTAACATCTGAGCATAAAAACCGGAATAATCGTACATATTACCACTCCTTTTTTATTTTAAAACAATCTCCATGAGCACCGGGTTGTGGTCGGAAAATTTAAAACCGGCGTCAATCGTTTCTACAGAAAGAAGTTCAACGTTCGGCGAAATTATAAAGCCGTCGATGACGTAATGCTGGGCGGTCTCCGGGTCATAAGGCTCGTTGAGAAGGCGGCAGGTGGGTATGGAATCGTCAAAAACATAGCTCCAGCCTTCCAAAAGCGCGGATTCTTCAAGAACACCGGGCATCCAGAGTTCCGCGGTGGTAACGGGATATTTTTCTTCCGTACCCGGGAACATCTGGTTGAAATCCCCGCCGGCAATTACGTAGTTGCCTTTTTCATATTCGGATTCAAGAATGTCCCAAAGCATCTTCGTCTGGGCAATTTTTCCTTCGCCGTCGTCATAGGCTTCAAGATGAAGGTTTATCATAACAAGTTCCTTGTCGCTGCCTTCGATTTCGCAGCGGTTAATAAGCAGACATCTTTTGAGGTTTGCGGCGGAAACAGGCCAGCTGAAAGGGCAGGGAAGGGCGATTCTTTCGCCGGTTTCAATATTAAAACCGGTATTTGTCATAATTCCGCTCGAAACTTTTCCGATCGGAGGCCAGGGAAAAGGAACAAAATCACAGTTATAGTTTCTTGCAATGGAAGTTCTTCCGCCGAGGGAAACTTCAATTGAATACATTTCGTTGATATTGAAGCTTCGGGTCGATTCAGCATCGACTTCCTGGAGAAAATAAATATCAGCATCCGATTTGTAAACGGTATCGATGATGCCTTCAAGATTCCTGAGCACCAGTTCCTTGTCGCCGTTGCGGACATTTTTGCCGCCGTCCATGAAGAAATCGGATTCTTTTCCAAGGTTTCCGTAACCTATGTTGAAAGTGAGCACGCGGATTTTTTCTCCGGGAGCAGGTTTAAGAATTTCGTATTCGCCCTGAATGGAAACAGGCACGACTTCAACGGGTTCGGGTCTGAATTCAGTTACGGTAAGCCAACCCACAAGACCGGCTGCAAAAACGAGCACTGCACCTATGAGCACGCCAAAAATTTTGAGCACCGTTTTGATTTTCTTTGACATTTTTCCGCCTCCTTTTGTTCTTATGGTTACATTATAATTTCACCGAAAACAAATTTCAATATCTATAAAAAAATTACTTTATATCTATTGACAAACCGCATTAAATCGTGTAAAATACCACCTTGTCAAAATAAAATATCGCCTTATCAAGAGCGGCTGAGGGACAGGCCCTGCGAAGCCCGGCAACCTGCATTTAGTGTGTGGTGCTAATTCCTGCGGATCAATTTCCGAAAGATGAGGAGCGGAAAAACGCTTTAAAAACAAGCGCCCGTTCTTCGGGCGCTTTTATTTTTGGCTTTAACCATGAAATATATAGAATGAAAAAAAGAAAGGAAAATTTTTAATGAGCAGATATTTCTTCACTTCTGAATCCGTTACCGAAGGACATCCCGATAAAATCTGTGACCAGATTTCCGACGCAATCCTTGATGCTCTTCTTGAAAAAGACCCCTCTTCCCGTGTTGCCTGCGAAACAACCTGTACCACCGGTATGGTTTCCGTAATGGGCGAAATCACAACCAGCGCATACGTTGACATTGCAGGAATCGTTCGTGAAACCGTTCGCGAAATCGGATACGACCGTGCAAAATACGGCTTTGACTGTGACAGCTGCGCAGTAATCACTTCCATCGACGGTCAGTCCGCAGATATCGCTATGGGTGTTGACTCCGCTGAAGAACAGAAAGAAGGTTCTGCAGACGACGCAGACACCACCGGCGCAGGTGACCAGGGTATGATGTTCGGTTTTGCTTGCCGCGAAACCCCCGAACTTATGCCTATGCCCATCAGCTTTGCACACAAACTTGCTCTTCGCCTTACCGAAGTTCGCAAAAACGGAACCCTTTCCTACCTCCGTCCTGACGGCAAAAGCCAGGTAACCATCGAATATGACGGCTACAAACCTCTTCGTGTTGAAGCTGTTGTAATTTCTTCCCAGCACAGCGCTGAAGTAACCCTTGAAACCATCCGCAAAGACATCAAAGAACAGGTTATCGACGCAATCATCCCCGCTGAACTTATGGACGAGAACACCAAAATCTTCATCAACCCCACCGGCCGTTTTGTAGTAGGCGGACCCCAGGGAGACAGCGGTCTTACCGGACGCAAAATCATCGTTGATACCTACGGCGGATATTCCCGTCACGGCGGCGGCGCTTTTTCCGGAAAAGACCCGACCAAAGTTGACCGCAGCGCAGCTTATGCAGCAAGATGGGTTGCAAAAAACGTTGTTGCTGCTGAACTTGCAGAACGCTGCGAGATCCAGCTTGCTTATGCTATCGGCGTTGCACACCCCGTTTCCGTAATGGTAGAAACCTTCGGCACCGGAAAATATTCCGACGAGGAAATTTCCGCAGCTGTAAACAAAGTGTTCGATCTTCGCCCTGCAGCGATCATCAAAGCTCTTGATCTTCGCAAACCTATCTATCGCAAACTTGCAGCTTACGGTCACATGGGCCGCGAAGAACTTGGCGTTGCATGGGAAAAAACCGACAAAGCAGAAGAACTTAAAGCATATTTTGCCTGAGCCGAAAGCTGAAACAAATCAACACACCAGCTATGCTTTGTATGCATAAAAAAGAAAGCGGTGAAGGTTAATGAATAAGCAGGAGTTTTTGGAAAAATACGGTTTTACGGAATCCGATTTATCTGAAGCCGATATTTCGTTTGAAGAACTTGAACTCATTGCGGAAGAATACAGAAAAAAAGAACGCATTCTTCGCGAATGCGGAAAAAGCTTTATAGATGAATATCTCTATGATATTGAAAGAGCCGGAATCCATTCCTACCGTTACAGGATAAAGGAACTGGGTCATCTTCTTGAAAAGGTTCTTCGCAAACGCAAGGAAAACCCCGAAAAATTTAAAAAGCTGGATTATACCAACTATCAAAAATTTATGACCGATCTTATTGGCATAAGGGTATTTTTCCTTTACCGTGAGGATTGGATCCATTTTCATCGCTATATTGCAAGCCAGTTTGAGAACGATCCGGATCTTTATATAAAAGACCGCCTTGAGGATTTTGACGAAGACCCCGATCATTATTATCTTGCCGAACGTCCAAGGGCTTATAAACGTGCCGGCGACAGCAAAATTTATGACAATGACGAGCTGGAAATCATTTCTGACGGAATCTATCGTTCACTGCATTATATAGTAAAATATAAAGGCTATTATATAGAAATCCAGGGCAGAACCCTGTTCGAAGAAGGATGGGGCGAAATTGACCACGACATTGTTTATAAAGAAACCGAAGATGATGAAATGCTTAAGGACTATTCAAAAATGCTGAACCGTCTTGCGGGGCTTGCGGATGAAATGAGTTCTTATTTCAGAAAAATGAAACAGCAGCAGTAAGATGTTTAAACTTTAAGTTAAAACAAATCAACGCACCGGTCATTGAAAAATGCCGGTGCGTTTTATATTATATAGTTGAAGGGAGCTGATCGGTTTGAATGTTGAAATCGGAAGAAAAATAAAAGAACTCCGCCTTTCCCGTGGGATGACCCAGGAACAGCTTGGAAACGAGCTTTCAGTTTCTGCGCAGGCGGTTTCAAAATGGGAAAACGGAACAACGACCCCTGATATCCAGCTTTTGCCGGAAATTTCAGTTTTTTTCGGCGTTTCTATAGATGAACTTTTTTCCATGAGCGATGAAAGCAGAATGGATAGAATCGAAAATATGATAGATAACGTTCATTTCATTACGGATAAGGATTTTTCGGAATCTGAAAATTTTCTTAAAGAAAAAACAAAGGATGAAGAGAAAAAAGCAAAGGCTTCTCTTCTTCTTGCGGAACTATATTCAAAGAGGATCTTTGAATATAAAGAGCTTGCCTCGGAACTCGGCAAAAACGCGCTGCTTCTTAATCCGGACGAAAAACGTGCCCATAACGTTATTTTTGACGCGGACGGAGGTCCGTATTCCGATTACAACGCCACAAATCATGTTAAAACAATAAATTTCTATAAGGATTTTATTGAAAAACATCCGGAAAACCCAAGAACTTATCTTTGGCTTATGGACCTTCTTATTGCGGACGGAAGAACTTCCGAAGCGAAGGAATATCTGTGGAAAATGGATGAGGTTGAACACAGCTTCCGTACAGACCTCTATCTTGGACTTATTGCAAAAGAGGAATGCGACCTTCCGAAAGCGCTTGAACATTGGGACCGTATGACGAAGGAGTTTGATTACTGGCTTTCCTGGTCCTGCAAAGGCGACCTTTTCGCAAGGCTTTCGCGTTTTGATGAGGCAATAAAGTTTTACGGGCACGCTCTTGAGATTCAGGAACCGCCCAGATATATGGACATTCCTGAATCCATGTCTTTTGTTGCGGAAGCCACCGGAGATTATGAAAAAGCCATTGAATACCGCCGCAAGGCCATTGAAATTTGTGAAAACGAATGGAATATTACCGAAGGCGAATGGGTGGATATACACAAAAGAGAAATCGAAAGGCTTTATAAGAAAATGAAATAAAAAAACGCGGTCATTGACCGCGCTTTTTTTATTCGGTTATTTTTTTGTAATGTTCTTTCATGCAGCGGAAGGTTTCTTCCGAAAGGTCGTGTTCGATCTTGCAGGAATCTTCCAGTGCGGTTTTTTCATCAACGCCGATAGCCATCAAAAATTTTGAAATCACGATATGTCTTTCGTAAACGCTTTCGGCGATAGCTCTTCCTTTTTCTGTAAGGGTTATAAGGTAATCTTCGTCCATGTTGATATATCCGTTTTCACGGAAGTTTTTCATGGCGACGGAAACGGTGGGCTTGGAATGACCCAGCTCGCTGCAGATATCTATCGAACGCACCTGACCGTTTCTTTTTTGGAGCATAAGAATAGCTTCGAGATAATCTTCTCCGGACTGTCTTATCTGCATAAAAAATCCACCCTTTCCGTAAACTATATATGTATCTTACTATAAAAAAACGATTTTTGCAAGCGGGTTTGGCTTTTGAAAATTTTATCTTAAAAAGTTTGACAAAAGAGAATAATAACGCTATAATATTATAGTTAATTTTATATCGAGGTGTAGCGCAATTGGTAGCGCGCCTGCTTTGGGAGCAGGATGCTGCAGGTTCGAGTCCTGTCACTTCGACCAAATCAGCACGATGGTTTTGATATGAAACCATCGTGCTTTTTCTACGTTGGAAATCTTCATAACAATGTGATATAACCTATTCTACAAACTTGAATTTGACGGTCAATTTTACCCCACCGATGGTTGATTTCTCTCCACTCAACCATCGGTTTGTGTTTCTTGCTACCCAAATTGTCTATACTGAAAGCGAAAGGAGGTAACCTATGGACCAAGTAAAAATTGGAAAGTTCATTTCCGAGTGCAGAAGAAAAACAAACTTAACTCAAATGCAGTTGGCAGAAAAACTGAACATTACCGACAGAGCAATATCAAAATGGGAAACTGGCAAATCTCTGCCCGACTCGTCTATTATGCTTGAACTTTGTGATGTTCTGGGTATCAGTGTTAATGATTTATTATGTGGG
>JAZTXW010000096.1:0-4447 GCA_045636625.1 Oscillospiraceae bacterium | reverse complement strand
TTTCGTCAAGCTCTGCCTGAAGATTGGTCATCTGTTCCTGCATTTTCTGTGCCTGTTTGATCATGCCCTGCATGTTGGAAGGGCCGCCGCCGTATCCCTGGGGAAGTCTTGCTTTCATTATTATATTCCTCCGATTCTGGATTTTTTGTCGTTTTTATATCAAAGCTCGCTGATTCCCATTTCCGCCGCTTTTTTTGCAAGGGCGGCAAGAGGGTCATCCTCGGGCTTTTTTTCTGTTTTTTTATAAGGTCCGATGCCGTAACGGGTTCCGCAAACTTCGGTAATAGCGTTTTTTATAACCTCTTTTGCGTCGCCGGTTTTCTGCATATAGTCAATAAAGAAATCGTTGGGAGAATCGATAAGAACTCTTCCTCCGATGAGGTATGCCTTTGATTTTTCAATAAAGGAATAGAGCATTCTGTTCTTTCCTTTGATGATCTCAACAACCTCTTCCCAATTTTCAAACTCCGTTTCGGAAGCGGAAGGCGCTTCGGAAATCGGTTTCGGTTCTTCCGGAAGAATCTCACCGTAAACCGGAGCGGGTTCTTCCCTCTGAACGGTTTCGGCAGCATAAGCAGTCTGAACAGCCGGAACAGCCGCCGCAGCACCCTTTGCTTTAAGAAGAACGATTTCCTTTTCAAGTTTTTCTATCCTTGCAATAAGCGCTTCCTGGCTTTGGGTAAGTTCGGGAGAACAAAGCTTGACAAGCGCAAGTTCAAACTCAAGGCGTTTTGAAGCGCTTTTTGACATCTTTACAAGGGTATCCTGCAAAACGGAAACGATTCTGAAAATTTCCGGCTGGGAAAAAGCCTTTGCCTGTTTTTCAATGCGAAGCATCTCGTTCGGCATAATTTTAAGAATCGCGGAAGCTTCCCTTGCGCAGGAAACTATCATAAGATTTCTGAAATGGCTTATAAGCTCGTCGCAAATTCTCGAAACGTCCGCGGAACCTTCATAAAGTTTATCAACCGTTCCAAGCACGGCGGAAATATCCTTAAGCGCGATTTCATCGGTGAGTTCAAAAAGATATTCCCTTCCGGCAAGACCGGCGCATCTGCTTACCGTGTCCGCTGTCACAACTTCGCCGGACGAACGGCAGATATCAAGGAGCGAAAGAGCATCGCGCATTCCGCCGTCGGCAAGTTTTCCGATAAGAAGCGCGCCCTCGTCCTCTATCTCTATATGTTCCATCTTACAGACGAATTTTACCCTTTCCGCAATGACGTCCGGGGACATTCTTCTGTAATCAAAACGCATGCAGCGGGAAAGGATAGTTGCGGGAAGACGGTTTACTTCCGTTGTTGCAAGAATGAATATAACATGCTCCGGCGGCTCCTCCATGATTTTAAGAAGGGCGTTGGCCGCCTCTTTTGTAAGCATGTGGGCCTCGTCTATGATATAGACCCTGTATTTTGCAACGGCAGGAGTAAAGTTTGCTTCGGAACGAAGATCGCGGATATCGTCAATATTGCGGTTGGAAGCCGCGTCCATTTCGGTGATATCAAGAAGCGAACCTTCGTCGATCCCACGGCATACCTCGCATTCTCCGCAGGGTTCTCCGTCCTTTTCGTACGGACAGTTGACCGCTTTCGCAAGAATCTTTGCGCAGGTGGTTTTTCCGATTCCTCGGCTTCCGGTGAAAAGATAGGCATGGCCGAAAGTTTTTTCGGAAACTTCTTTTGAAAGGACGGAAGTTATGTGTTCCTGTCCCGCAACGTCACGGAAAAAGCGCGGGCGATATTTTCTGTAAAGCGCCTGATACATACAATTTCCTCCTTTCAAAAACTTGCCTTCCCTTTCATGGGAGTTTTCAATAAAAAAACGCAGATATGTGCTTTGTCACACGGCACACAGATTTGTCTGCGGCACCCAAAAAGACCGCTTAATGCTGCTCGGTTCCCCGCCTGACATGGTTCACGGTTTTTTGTCGCACAGGACCCATATGCCGCATGACAAAGCGCACATCCGCGCCGTCATTCCGTTTTATTTAAGATCAGATTTCAGTAGGTTCTTCTGCGGGTGCTTCCTCAACAGGTTCCTCACAGCAGCAATATTCCTCTTCCGGGAATTCATCAAAAAGATCGTCGCAGCAATCGCAGCAACCGTCGCAGCAGCAGCCTTTTTTCTTTGTAAGGAAATAAACAGCAGCGGCACCTGCAGCAATAAGAGCAAGAACACCGACAACAATTCCGATAACAGTACCGAATTTCATAGTTCTACCACCTTTCAGAAGTCCTTTTGCTTTGTTTTTTATGCTAAGTTTTTTAGCTTCAAATTTATCATAAGCGTCAACAATGGTGCGCATGGTTTCAATGGCTGTAACAATGTTCACCGAAAACGCCTTCTTCCAATAAAATTATATCGTATAGTAGATAATAACATATTTTTTCCTTTTCGGCAAGTATCAATATATAATTATTAATCATAATTTAACAATTCTGTCCCGTCACAGATTTTTTTAAAAACAGGCGCGGCAAAATCTCCGCCGGAATCCATTCCTTCCGCAAAAACCGCAATGGCATATCTTGGATTTTCCGCCGGATAAAACCCGACGAACCATGCGTGTATTATTTCGTTCCCTTCGTCATCAAACTGTCCCGTCTGGGCAGAGGCGGTTTTTCCTCCTGCGCCGCCTTTTTCCGGTTTCGCGTTTGCTCCGCTTCCGTTTTCAACAACGTTCACCATCATCTTCCGGAGCTTTCCCGCGGTCGATTCGTTTATAACCGGGTTTTCGGAATAATCCGGGGTTGGTTCCCATTTTTCGTTTTTATCAAAAGTCCCGAGAACGATCTTCGGCGTAACGGCTTTTCCGCCGTTTGCAACGGCGGAAACAAGGCACGCAAGCTGAACCGGGGTTGCCATAAGTTCCCCCTGACCGAAGGCAAAACTTGCAAGCACGGTTTTTGATAAAAGTTCCTCCTCCGAAGGAAGATTTCCACCGGAAGAATAAAAGCTTTCTCCAAAATCGTTTCTGCTTCCGAATCCCATGTTCTTTGCTGTTTCAAGGATTTTTTCTCCGCCGATTTCAAGGGCAAGGTCTATGAAATACGGATTACACGAAATTTCAAGCGCCTTTTCCATATTTATTTCTCCGTGACCGAATTCCCAGTGGCATTTATATATTCTTCCGTCAACTTCCGTGCTTCCTGTACATTCAAATTTCCGTTCGGGAGAAACGCCCTTTTCCAAAGCCGCCGCCGCAACCAGAAGCTTCCAGGTTGAACCCACGGTATAGGCGGAAAACGCCCGGTTGACGAAAGGGGAATTTTCCGCTTCGAGAAAATCCGCTATCCTTCCGGGTTCAAATTCCGGAACGGAAGCGCAGGCAAGTATCTCCCCGTTTTTGATATCCATAACCACCGCCGCGCCTTTTTCCGTTCCTTCGGAAAGAGCCCTTTCCGCCGTTTTCTGGATTTTGGAATCCAGCGTCAGCACCACTCCGCTTTTTTCAAAAGATCTTTCGTCCGAAAGGGTTATCTCTCCTCCGATAAAAAGCCTTCCGGTCCCGTCGGTCGAATAGGTGACCGAAACCGGACTTCCGTTTTCCTCAAGAAAACTGTCATAGCTTTTTTCAATCCCCGAAACTCCTTTTCCTCCGTTTATATATCCCACAACGTGCACCGCAAAAGCATCTTCCGAATATCTTTTCGGATATGAAAAATTGTATATTCCTTCTCCTTCAATTATAATTCCGCCGATATCCGCCGCGGAAGGTTCCTTTTTCCCGAAAATTTCCGCAAGAATATCCCGGTCCAGATATTCGCTTACCGCGGAAACATCCAGGATATCCGGAAACACAAGGATTCGCCTTTCGTAATTTCTGTTGACTATCGGGACCGAATCCCTTGTGAAAATCCCCGCCCTTGTTTTCGCAAGTTCAAGAGTCCTTGTGCTGTTGGAAGCTGCCGTTTCTGCAAAAATTCCGTCTTCGGCAATAACCGCCATCCTCAGCATCACAACACCGAGAAGAACCATAAAGGTACAAAGAAAGCCGGTTATTCTTTTTTTCATAAAAAGCCCCATCCCCCTTTTTTTAAAGTTTTGACAGCAAAAAAATAAATAATCAAAAAAATTTAAAAAAAGTGTTGACATTTGAAAAATGTTTTGATATAATAACTCTTGCATTCGAGAAATGCGGTAGTGCTGGAATAGGCAGACAGGCACGTTTGAGGGGCGTGTGTCTTTGACGTATGGGTTCAAGTCCCATTTACCGCACCAAGATTAAGGGTTAAAAAATGGCTTATTTAAGCGGTTTTTTAATCCTTTTTCTTTTGCCATTTTTCATTTTGGCATACTTTTGGCATACTTTTAAAAAATTTTTGTTTTTCCTATATATGTTAAAATGTCAGGTTTTATCAGGTTTTATCAAGTTTTAATATCAGCATTTAAAAAAGAGCAGGCGCAAAAACCTGCTCTTTTCTTATACGCATTTTTTATAATACGCAAG
>JAZTXW010000095.1:0-4268 GCA_045636625.1 Oscillospiraceae bacterium | reverse complement strand
CATGATTATAATTTCTATTCCTGCCATGTTATTCCTCCGAAAGTTCCGCCCATTCGTCCATAAGGTCGTTCTGGCGGTTTTTAAGTTCTTCCATTTCCGCGCAAAGAGCGGACATTTTTTCGTAATCCGCGCAGGTTTCCGGATTTGCCATTTCCTGCCCGATTTCCTCAAGGCGGATGTCACAATCGGAAATTTCCTGCTCAACAGCTTTCAAACGGTTGCGGCGTTTTGCGTCCTCGCTTTTCTGCTGTTTTGAACGATAATAAACGGTTTCGTTTGCCGAAGGCTTTTTTTCTTCCTTTACCGGTGCGGCGGTTTCTTCTTTAAGGCGCATATAATCGTCATATCCGCCGTCATAGCTTGCAAGATGATCCGGGAACATTTCAATTATCTTTGTCGGAACACGATTCAGAAGATAACGGTCATGGCTGACCATTATGATCGTTCCCGTATATTCACGAAGCGCTTCGTCCAAAGCTTCCTTGCAGGCGATATCCATATGGTTGGTGGGCTCGTCCAGAAGAAGAACGTTTGCGTCTTTAAGGGTAAGGGCCGCAAAGCTCAGCCTTGCTTTTTCTCCGCCGGAAAGCACCTCGATCTTTTTAAAGACGTTTTCTCCGGTAAGTCTTGCTCTGCCCAAGGCAGTCCTTAAAGTCAGTTCATCGGAACGGGGAAACATATCCCACATCTCGTCAAGCATCGTTTTAGAACCTGTCAGGTAGCTGTTATGCTGGTCGTAATATCCGGTTCTTACATTCCTTCCCCATTCGATAATTCCGCCGTCATGCGGCAAAATTCCGAGAAGAGTTTTTATAAAAGTACTTTTTCCGACGCCGTTCATTCCAACAAGAGCGATTTTTTCGCCCCTGCGTACTTCCAAATCAACAGAAGGGTTAAGGAGTTTTTGTTCTTTTCCTTCGCCGACTTCAAGACGGAGATTTTTTACAAAAAGGACGTCTTTTACAGGTTCGCGCTCGTATCCGAAACGGAATTTCGGAGGTTTGGGCGGCGGAACCGGACGTTCTTTTATCTCCATGTGCTCAATTTCCTTTTCGCGTGCCTGGGCGCGTTTTGTTGTTGAAGCACGGACTTTGTTGCGCGCAATAAAATCCTCGAGTTCAGCGATTTCACGCATCTGGCGGTCATATTCCTTCTGCATTCTTGCAAGCCTTGCGGCTTTTAAATCGAGGTATTTCGTATAACCTGCGTTATAGCGCACTACAGTCTTGTTTTCAACTTCACAGACTATATTTACGATTTTATCAAGGAAATAGCGGTCATGGGAAACTGTTAAAATAGCACCTTTATAGGACATGAGGTAATCCTCAAGCCATGTAAGTGTTTTAAAATCAAGGTGGTTGGTAGGTTCGTCAAGCATCAGAAGATCAGGACCTTCGAGCAGGAGCTTTGCAAGGGCAAGCCTTGTTCTTTCGCCGCCGGAAAGTCTTTCGACCGGAGTTTCCGGATCAAAACTGCTGAAACCCATACCTGTGAGGATGGTATTTATTTTTACAGAAACGTTATAGCCGTCATTAGCTTCATAAAAATTCTTTTCATGCTCATATTCGGTAAGGAGATTATGATACTCCTCCGTTCCGTGCTCAAGAGCAGCCATTCGGTGCTCAAGTTCACTTATATGTTCTTCCGCTTTGAGCACCGGTTCAAAAACCGAACGCATTTCCGAAATAATAGTTCCGCCAAGAGCAAGTCCGCTGTCCTGGCGAAGAAAACCGATTTTCTTTCCGGTACCTTTTGCAAAAGTTCCGGTATCATATTCCAGATCGCCTATGATAATATTAAGAAGGGTTGACTTTCCCGCACCGTTTTCGCCGATAAGACCGATTCTGTCGTGGTCCTCGATTTTCAAATCAAGATTTGTGAGAACGGTTTTTGCGCCGAAGCTTTTTGAAATTCCGTTCATATCGATTATCACAGGAAACTTCCCCCTTTCAAAAATTAATCCAATATATTATATCTTAATTTCCTTTTTTTTTCAATAGCGAAGGTTTTTTAATTTAAATTACTTTAAAATATGGTATATTTTATTTATTTTAAGAAATAACTTGCTTTTTCTTTTTCTAAATGATATAAATATATGTACGCTTTTTTGCTTTTTCGACAAAAGAGTTTTTTTTAGGGGGATTATTTAAAAATGAAAAAAGACCAACTTAAACTTAAAGGCACCATTTCCATTATTGTCGGTATGTGCCTTATGCTTGCTCCGCTTGATCTTATCTGGCACGAAGTCGGAAATCTTCTTGATTTCTTCGGCTTCCTCCTCATCACTGCGGGACTTTATCTTCTTCACCGTGAAACCGGCGGTTTCACCCTTTCCATCATGACTTCCATGGTTTGCACCACCGCTTCTTTCATCATGCTCTGGAGCGAGCTTGATCATCTTCTTGCTCTTCTTCCCAAAGCAGCATTCTGTGTGCTTCTCTATCTCATGTGCACCAACTATGCAAAATATGCAAACGAAGCAAGCGACCACCACATGTCCCATCACTTCATCACTCACATGTGGATCGATATTATCGCAACTTCTATCGAACTTACCGGTCATGCAATGGGAATCCACGGAATTCCGTCCTTCATCTTCCTTGCAATCGACCTTTACTGCGAAGCAATGCTTATGCTTCATATGTGGAGATTCTACAAGAAATACAACGGTTTCCAACTCGACAAACCCGTTTACGCGGAATAATTCAGAACGTAAAAAAGCCTGCTTTTGCAGGCTTTTTTTATTGCACATCACAAGGTGATCCAATATCTCTTTAATAAATGGTGTCCCTCAGCTTCGTTATATGCTTCCACGGTATCCTCTGATTTTCCTCCAAGTTTTTCGCATACACGGACAGACGCCGCATTTTTTTCGTTTATGTTTAACAGCACCTTTTCCATTCCATGTTCTTTCGCAATTTCAAGCCCAAGGCGGAGTATTTCCGTACCGTACCCTTTTCCCCATTCCGAAACTTTTACAGCATATCCGATGCTTCCTATATCCATAAGTACTTTTTCGGTAAACTGAGTTCTGAGCTGAAATTCACCGATAAATTTTCCGTTGTCGACCGCCCAATAGTGAAAACTGACGGGCTGTCCTTCAATCAGTCCTTTTTCTTTTTTATCATACCAGTCTTTCGTGCGTGAAAACCAATTATCATCGATACTGTCAGGGTTTACAGGTCTGAAATATACAACGTTGTTATCATATAATTCCCGGCAATAATCTTTGTATCCCGATACGTATTCAGGACATCTTTTTATAAGCCGAAGCATATTTTCCCCTCCTGCAAATCAAAATTTACAAAAACAGGCACAGCAATTTGCTGCGCCTGTAATTTTTTACTTATTATTCAAGGCTTCCTTCTCCGCCCATCATTTTTGTGAGTTCTTCGATTCTTTCAATCGGGAAAGGCGGATTTGCAAGGGGTTTCATTGCTATGGACATAAGTTTCATGGGGTTATCGTCGCCGGCAATACGGTTAGAGCTCATAGCTCCGCAGATACGGCAGCGGTGAACAATTGCCCATTCGCCGTTTTTGCGTACCCAGACGGCAATAGGCTCCATAAGTCCGCCGCAATCCGCTTCGCGGTCGCCGGGTTCAATATCAAGATGAACGCTGCAAAGACAGTTCGGGCAATGGTTGCGGTGGTCGCTGCCCGCTCCTTCGGGGATAACTTCTCTTCCGCAGTTTTTGCATACAAAAACCTCGTTGCATGCATGGGTTTTATAGTAACCTTTTTCAAAAGATTTTCTCTTATTTTCTCTGTTCATAAGAGTCCTCCTGTAAATTTATTATAGATATAAAATATATCATTATTGCTTTTGTGTCAATCAGAATTTTATGTTTGGCACAACAAAAGTGGTTTTTAAGGCGGATTTTTGCTCTACCGAATATGATGTATTGCATACTTTAAAGGGAGGTGCTTTATTGAACAAATTCAACTGTTCTGAAAATCAGTTTTTGGATTTTCAGAATTCTTTTAACCGATATTGCCCATACCCTCATCCGTATAACTCCGGATGCTGCGGCAATATATGTGATTCCGCATATCCCGTTACCGGACCGCAGGGACCTGTCGGTCCGCGTGGTCCCCAGGGAATTCCCGGTGCTGCGGGTCCGGAAGGTCCTCAGGGAATTGCCGGTATTCAGGGACCTGCGGGTCCCCAGGGACCGCAGGGTGTTATAGGTCTTACCGGGCCTGCCGGTCCTCAGGGTCCCATTGGATTGACCGGTGCAACAGAGGCCCGTGGAGCTGTTGGTCTT
>JAZTXW010000094.1:0-9251 GCA_045636625.1 Oscillospiraceae bacterium | reverse complement strand
CCTTTACCATGCAGTCAACCTCTTTTGAGTAGCGGCAGCTGTGGAGAACCTCTTTTGAAATTCTTATCTGCTCGAGATAATTCTTGCCCGAGTTAGAGTGGTTTGTGACGATAATAACAGCGGGGTTATCCAAACCGCTTTCCTTATACGTCTCATAGAGTGAGTAAAGGTCCTCAAAGTGATAGTTAGGATGTGATTTTCCGTGCTTATCGACGTATCCGCGCAGAATAGCGTGCGCATAGGGATTTCCAAAGGTTTTTACCTCCCAGCCTCTGTAATCAAACATATGTGAGGACTGCGCCGCTTTTATTGAGTTCATCATAATCGACAGGTCGCCGCCGGTGGGGTTTTTCATTCCAACCGGAACATCGATTCCGCTGGCGGTTAAGCGGTGGTGCTGATCCTCGACAGAACGCGCGCCGACCGCAACATATCCGAGGAGATCGGAAAGATAGCGGTGGTTTTCCGGATAGAGCATTTCGTCCGCGCAGGTAAAACCGGTTTCCTCAAGAGCCCGGAGATGGAATTTTCGGACGGCGCAGATTCCTTCAAAAAGGTCCGGTTCGCCGTTGGGGTCCGGCTGATGAAGAAGACCCATATATCCCTGACCGGTGGTGCGGGGTTTTCCGGTATAGATTCTCGGGATGATTACGATTTTATCCTTAACTTCTTCCTGAACTTTTGCAAGGCGGTGGATATAATCAAGGACGGAATCCTCTCTGTCAGCGGAGCAGGGTCCGATTACAAGAACAAGTTTTTCGGAGCGGGATTCAAAAATCGCTTTTATCTCTTCGTCCCTTGCGGCTTTTATGGCGGCAAGTTCCGGAGTTAAGGGGTACATTTCCTTTGTTTCAAGAGGGATAGGAAGTTTTCTTTTAAATTCCATATTCATAAGAGTGTTTCTCCTTTTTACTTTTTGTCAAAAAGGGCACGGCGCGCGGTGGAAATCTTCATCATTTCGCGCATGGTTTCCCGGTCGCCGTTTTCAAGGGTTTCCCGGAGTTTTCCGAATTCGGAAAGAAATTTGTCCATCTGTTCAAGAAGGGTTTCCTTGTTGAGGAGGAAAAGCTCGCTCCACATTTCATCGTTTATCCTTGCAATTCTTGTAAGGTCGCGGAAAGAGTCGCCGGTGTAATCCTGGAGCTTTTCGCCGTCATAGCAGTTCATAAGCGAAACGGCGATGCAGTGGGTAAGCTGGGAAACAAATCCGATCATTTCGTCGTGTTTTTCCGGGGAAAGGATCGAAACGTTGTTGAATCCCATAAGCCTTCCGAGTTCAAGGCAATCCGCAACGGCGGATTCGCTGTTTTTTTCGGTGGGGGTTACGATATAGTTTGCGCCTTGGAAAATTTTCGGGTCGCTGTTTTGCACGCCGTAAACTTCCTTACCAGCCATAGGGTGGGCGGCGATGAATTCGACGTCCGGGCGGAGCATTTCCTGGATTTTATAGACAACGGAGCTTTTTACACCGGTGACGTCCGTTAAAAGTGCGCCGGGTTTCAGAAATTTCTGATATTTTTCGATCCATTCCATAAAGACCTTCGGATAAAGGGCAAAAATAACAAGCTCCGCATTTTTAAGATTTTCTGCCGTCGGTTCGGTGAAACCTTCGTCGATAATTCCGTTTTCCATTGCGTAGTCGATATCGCTTTGTTCAAGGGTTATGGCGGAAATTTTAAAACCGAGTTTCCGCAAAGCCTTTGCGTAGCTTCCGCCGATAAGACCGAGACCGACGATAAGGATATTTTTGCTTGTATCAAGCATCATAAAGATTCACCTCGAATCCGAGATTTTCAAGCCGCTCGAAAAAATCCGGAAGACTCTTGCGCGAAGCTTCCGCGCCTTCGATTTTTCCTCCGGTAAGGGTTGCAAGAACAGCGCAGGACATTACTATTCTGTGGTCGTTGTGTCCGCAAAGGTTTTCGGTCGGCGCATGGAAATCATTGGGATTTATAACAACGCTGTCTTCGTTTACGGTTACCGCAACGCCGAATTTAGCGAGTTCTTCCGCCATTGCGGAAGAACGGTCGCTTTCCTTGATTTTCAGACGTTTTGTTCCGGTAAAAACTCCGCCGCCTTTTACCGCGGCAACGGCAAAAAGAATCGGTCCGAGGTCTGGACAGTCGGAAATATCTATTGCGGGGTTTTCTTTTCCCAAAAGGGCAAAGTTTTTTTCATAGACTTTGTCGCCCTGGAGGCTTTTCGGATTAAGTCCGGTCATTTCGATTTCGCTTCCAAGTTCATTGAGCGCAGCAAAGAATGCCGCGTTGGAATAATCCCCCTCAACTTTTGCGGAAACGGCTTTATAGCTTTGCCCTCCCTTTATGAAAAGGGTGTTTTCGTCCTGCCATTTAACCTCAACACCGAAAGTTTCAAGCGCTTCGATGGTGAGGTTTATATAGGAACGGCTTTCAACCGGAGGGATAATCCGGATCATGCTGTTCTCCTCCAAAAGAGGAAGAACAAAAAGAAGCCCGGTTATAAACTGGCTGCTGATGTTGCCTTTTATTTCGTATGTTCCGCTTCGGAGCTTTCCACCGGCGGTGATTTTTTCCGGGGATGCTTCAAAAGTTATGCCCTGTTCTTTAAAGATATCATCATAGACGGAAAGGGGACGGGAAAGAAGCTTTTCGCTTCCGGTAAAGGTAAAAGTTTTTCCGTCAAGAAGACAGATGGGGATAAAAAAGCGGAGGGTGCTTCCGCTTTCGCGGCATTTTAAGACCGCGCCTTCGGGAATATTGAGGATATCCGCGCCGGTTACTGTGACTTTGTCCCCTTCGATTTCGTATTTCGCGCCGATTGCGGAAAGACAATCGAGGGTTGCCTTCATATCCTCGGAATCGGAAATGCCGTCAATAACGCTTTTCCCTTCCGAAAGACCTGCGCATATAAGAAGGCGATGAGCCATGCTTTTCGAAGGCGGAGCGGCCATTGTTCCTTTTCCTTTGCCGGGTCTGATTTCTGCAATCAAGGATTTTCGCTCCTTTCGAGAAGGATATCCATAGCCTCAAGATAACCGTTTGTTCCGTGGCCGATTACCGAAGCAATACAGCCAAGACGGATATAGCTTATCTGACGGAATTCTTCTCTTTTTGAAACGTCGGAGATATGGACCTCGACAGTCGGGATCCCGACGGCTTTTACGGCGTCAAGAATTGCGATGCTTGTATGGGTATAGGCGCCCGGATTTATTACGATTCCGTCAAAAACGCCGTAGGCTTCCTGAATTTTATCAACAAGAGCGCCTTCGTGGTTGCTCTGAAAAAAATCGACTTCGATATTTTTTGCTTTTGCATGGGCGGAAATTTTTTCAAGGAGGGTATTATAATTTTCGCTTCCGTAAATTCCCGGTTCGCGGATTCCGAGCATATTGAGGTTCGGTCCATTAATCACCAAAATTTTCATTCTGAAAATCCTCCTTTATTTTTTCGCAGACTTCTTCTGCGGCGCAATCCGCTTCGATAATTTTATCCGCAAAGCGGCAATAAAGCGGATAGCGTTCTTCGTAACGCTTTTTTATTGCTTCGGTGCTTGAAGCGGTGGGTCTGTCCGCAGTGGGAACAAGATTTTTGAGCGGACGGTCGATAAAATATATTATTCCGTTTTTTGAAAGATTGCGTATGTTTTCCGGATCAAGAATCGCGCCGCCGCCGGTGGAAATTACCGCGCCGGTTTTTCCGGAAAGTTCAAAAACCGCTTCTTTTTCAAGCTTGCGGAAGGCGCTTTCGCCTTCCTTTGCAAAGATATCGGAAATTTCGCGTCCCGTTTTTTCGATAACCAGTTCGTCGGAATCGAAAAGGGGAATTTCAAGCTCTTCGGAAAGCAGTTTTCCTACGGTTGTTTTTCCGCTTCCGGGCATTCCGACAAGAACGATGTTCTTTTTCATCCGAAGAAGTTCCAGATAGATATTTTCTGCCTTTTCCGTCGGAACAGGTTCATCAAAGAATTTTTCCGACGCGAAAATCGCCTGCATAACGAGCATATAAAGTCCGCCTTTTGCGGGGATCCCGATGCTTTGAGCACGCTGGATAAAATCGGTCCGCAGCGGGTTATAAACAACGTCGATAACTCCTTCAAGGTCCGGAAAATCCGCCGGGTCCGCCGCCATTCCGGAAAGTTTCGGGAACATTCCGCAAGGGGTTGTATTGACAAGGATCTGCGCGTCGGAATGGCTGAGCACCGCTTCCTCGTTGCTGATAACTCCTTCAGCGGGAACAATATCGGTTTTGAGCACCGTCTGAGCACCAAGAGAACGAAGGACCGCTTCGGCGGTTTTTGAGGTTCCGCCGTTCCCGAAAATAATCGCCTTTTTGCCGGAAACGGAGATTTTGCTTCGCTCAAAAAGCGCCTTTAAACCGCCGAAATCGGTATTGTAACCGAAAAGTTTTCCGTTTTTGTTGACTATGGTGTTGACCGCGCCGATTTCCCTTGCGGCTTCGTCGATCTCATCAAGAAAGGGAATGACCGCCTGTTTATAAGGAATGGTGACGTTTATGCCCTTGAAATCACGCTTTTCAAGAAAGGCGTAAAGTTCCTCCGGAGGGAGTTCCTTTATCTCGTATTTGTATCCGCCGATCCTTTTGTGGATTTCCGGCGAAAAACTGTGGGGAAGATGTTCCCCGATAAGTCCGTATTCCATTGAATCACCTCAGCCAGTCCGTACCGAAACGCTGCGCGAGAATATCGCAAAGGACTATTGCCGCGGCGGAATCGATAACGACTCTTGCTCTGTGAACGATTGCCGGATCATGGCGACCGCTTATGGCAAAATTTTTGTTTTCGCCTTTAACGAAATCAACCGTTTCCTGCTCAAGGGAAATGGAAGGGGTGGGCTTTATTGCGGAGCGGAAAATTATGGGCATTCCGTTTGAAATTCCGCCGTTGATTCCGCCGTTGTGATTTGTTTTTGTTATAATATTTCCGTTTTCGTCAATGCGGAAGGGGTCGTTTGCTTCGCTTCCGCGCATTTTTGCAAATTCAAAACCGCTTCCGAATTCAACGCCTTTTACCGCCGGAATGCTGAAAAGGATATGGGCAAGCTGGCTTTCGATGCTGTCGAAATAAGGTTCGCCGATTCCTGCGGGGATTCCGGTCACCGCGGTTTCAAGGATTCCGCCGACGGAATCCTGTTCCGCCTTTGCAAGAAGGATGGCTTCCTCCATTTTTTCGCCCTGTTCTTCATCAAGAACAGCAAAAAGTTTTTCGTTAAGGGAATTTATATCTTCATCAAGATTTCCGAATTTTCTGTCCGGAATTCCGGCGCATTCCGCAATATGGGTGCCGATTTTAATGCCTTTTGCGGCAAGAGCGGCGGCACAGATTGCGCCGGCGGCAACAATTCCGGCGGTTGTTCTTCCGGAAAAATGTCCGCCGCCGCGGTAATCCTGAAAACCGTGATATTTGCACTGGGCGGAATAATCCGCATGGCCGGGCCTTGCGGTAACAGAAATTTCGGAATAATCACTGCTTTTTGTGTTTTCGTTGCGGATAAGAATCGCGATAGGCGTTCCGGTTGTAAAACCGTTGAAAACGCCGCTTAAAATCTCGAATTCGTCCTCTTCCTTGCGGGAGGTGGAAATTGCTCCGGCGGGACGCCTTTTTGTAAGCCGGGCGGCGATGAAATCCTCGTCAACGGGGATTCCCGGAGCCATTCCGGAAAGGATTGCAACAATTCCTTTTCCGTGGCTTTCGCCGGCAAGAGTTATGGAAACGCTTTGTCCGAATGTATCTTTCATGCAAAAAACTCCTTCATGCGTTCAAAAAGTTCGGCGGGTGACCATTCCTCAAAACGGAAATCTTCAATTTCCGTAAGAGTTATAACGGTTACTTTTTCGCCGGAAAATTTTTTATCGTGGGAAGCGGCGGAAATAAGTTTTTCAATATCGCCGTGATATTCCGTCGGAAGGTTCAGCTTTCCGAGCACAGCTTTGAGCCTTTCGCGGATTTCAGGAGAGCACATGGGAAGCATTCCGAGTGCGACGCATTCCCCGTGGTAAAGTCCGCCGAGTTCTTCGGTGCTTTCAATGGCGTGACCCATGGTGTGACCGAAGTTCAGAACTTTGCGAAGTCCGCTTTCTTTTTCATCTTTTTCAACAACCGCGGCCTTTGTTTTTATGGAATGCTCAATGATTGTTTCAATGTTTTCGTGAGCATCTCCGTTTTCAAAAAGCTCAAAAAGTTCTTTATCTAAACAAAGAGACATTTTAACCGCTTCCGCAAGTCCGTTTGAAAAATGGCGTTCCGAAAGGGTTTTTAAGGTTTCGGGATCGACCAGAACGGCTTTCGGCTGATAAAAAGCACCGATTATATTTTTTACGCCGTTAAAATTAATTGCGGTCTTTCCGCCGACGGAAGAATCGACCTGGGAAAGAACGGTTGTGGGAATGTTATAAAAATCGATCCCGCGCATATAGCTTGCCGCCGCAAAACCCGCAAGATCGCCGCAAACTCCGCCGCCCACAGCAACGACACAGTCGCTTCGGGTAAAACCGTGCTCAAGCATTGCGGAGCAAAGTTCTTCGAAAATCTCAAGGCTCTTGCTTTCCTCGCCCATCGGAACAGTTGCGATATAAGGAGTTCTGCATTGGGCGGCAACTGTCTTTGCGTATTCCGAAGGAACACCGGAATCGGTCACTATGAGCACCTTGCGGTCAAGATCAAGCAAGGAACCTGCTTTTTTGAGCACGCCGTGTTCGACTGTTATATCGTAACCGCCTCCGGGAAGATTTATATGGACGGTGTTTTTGGGGCAAAGAAGACTTTGCTGATATTTTTTTGAAACCTCCATCGTGTTTTGAAGAAAATTCACGTAATACGTGCGGAGAGTTTCATCTTCAACCAGTCCGGAATTTTTTGCAATAACTTCGTTTTCACGGTTTTTGTCAAGAACAGGAAGTCCGTTTTCCGCCTTATATTCCGAAACAAGTTTTGCGGCTTCCATTCGTTTTATAAAAAGCGCCGCCATTTCTTCATCTATTTCATTTATGCTTTTTCTTGCTTCTTCAAGTTTGTTCATAAGGAATACTCCTCCGCAAGTTTTTTGAAAAAGGGGAGCGCGCGCTCGATTTGTTCGGGAGAAACGCAATAGGAGATTCTTGCAAAACCTTCAATTCCGAAATCATCGCTTGGGACGATCAGGATTTCGTATTTTTTTGCTTTTTCCGAAAAGGCTTTTGCGTCCGGTTCAGGCGATTTTACAAAAAGATAAAATGCACCTTCGGGTTTTACCGCATCGAATCCCATTTCCGTAAGGGCGTTATACAGAAGATTGCGGTTTTTCTCATAAACCGAGATATCGGAAGTCATTTTTACGCATTGCGGAATCATTTTCTGAAAAAGGGAAGGAGCACATACAAAACCAAGCGCTCTTCCGGCACCGCAGATTCCGGAATAAAGGCTTTTCCAATCCGGATTTTCGGGCGAAACAAGGATATATCCGATTCGTTCGCCGGGAAGGGAAAGGCTTTTGCTCCAGGAATAACATACTATAGTATCATTATAATAATCGGTGACAAAAGGAACTTTTGCCCCGTCGTAAACAAGTTCGCGATAGGGTTCATCGGAAATAAGATAGATCTTTCTTCCGAATTTTTCTTCCGCTTCCGAAAGAATTTTTCCAAGCTTTTCAAGGCTTTCTGCCGAAAGAACTGCGCCGGAAGGGTTGTTAGGAGAATTGATTATAACGGCGGCGGTTTTTTCGTTTATATTTTCGGAAAGTTTTTCAAAATCGATCTGAAAATCCGGCAATTTGCAGGGAATGATCACTGGTTTTCCACCGGCGGTTTCTGCAAAAACGGTGTATTCCGGGAAAAACGGAGCAAAAAGGATAACCTCGTCGCCGTCATTGACGGTTGCGGAAAGGGAAATCGTAAGAGAAGCGGCTGCTCCGCAGGTGAGATAAAGATGCTCTGCGCAAAAACGTGTGCCGAATCTTTCATTAAGATCGAAGGCTATGGAATTTCTTGCGGAAAGGTCGCCGGGAGCGGAAGTGTACCCGTGAACGGAAAGAGGATTTTCTTCGGTAAGAAGGCGGCAAAGTTCTTCGGAAAGTTCCTTCGGGGCGGGAACGCTTGGGTTTCCGATACTGAAATCAAAAACGTTTTCCGCGCCGATTTCCGCCTTGCGTCTGTTTCCGTATTCGAAAAGTTCGCGTATGACGGAACGTTTTTCGCCGAGAGCTCTCATTCTTTCGATATTCATTGCCGCACCTCCTTCAGCTTCTTTGTATTAATGTATACATATTATAACCGTATAAAAAGATTGTCAACAATTTGTTTGAACGAAAAAAGCCTCTTCGCAGCGAAGAGGCTTTTGAAAATTTTCAGGGATTGCTTATTTGAGCGCGGAACTTTCGTTTTACGGATTTGAAATTTCGGAATTTTGAGAATGATTTTTCGGAATTCCGGAAATATCCGGAGCGGGAATTTCTTCTTCAAAAGTATTGAAAACAAGCGTTTGGAACACCCGGGTAAGTGTACACTTTTTGCGATAAAAACTCCATTTTGCGTGTTTTCGGGCACAAAAAAGGGGAGAAAAGATGCCTGAATAAACCGCGGTGAAATTTCCAATAATTAACAAAAATAAGGGCAAAAACATGCCCGAAAGCCCTGTTTTTGCCCAAATTTTAAAAAAATATAAAAAAATTGTGCCAAACCGCTAAAAACAGCTTGACACCTATTGACATTAGTAATATAATAATAAAATGTACCATAATGGACATTTGTATCTCGTTCCAAACTACTATACCACAGTTTGGCGAAAAAAGCAAGTGTTTCGGTAAAGAAAAATAAACGACGTAAATACGGATGAATGGAGTGAGCTATTTGGTAAATGTAAAACCTGTCAAGCTCGGAAAAAATGTCCGCATGAGTTTTTCCAAAATCGAGGAAGTACTCGATATGCCGAACCTCATCGAGGTTCAGAAAGACTCTTACAGATGGTTCCTTGAGGAAGGTCTTCAGGAAGTGTTCCGTGATGTTTCGGCCATCACTGACTATTCCGGAAACCTTGTTTTGGACTTCATCGATTATCATATCGAAAACAAGCCCAAATATACCATCGAGGAATGCAAAGAGCGCGACGTGACTTATGCAGCTCCCCTTCGTGTAAGGGCAAGACTGCAGAATAAGGAAACCGGCGAGATCAAAGAACAGGATATCTTCATGGGAGATTTCCCGATCATGACCCCTTCCGGCACCTTTGTCATCAACGGCGCAGAGCGTGTTATTGTATCCCAGCTTGTCCGTTCTCCC
>JAZTXW010000093.1:0-27957 GCA_045636625.1 Oscillospiraceae bacterium | reverse complement strand
GTGCCGAATGCGTCGTTAACATAAATTTCTGCAAGAGAAGCAAGCTCTTTTGCAAATTCAGGAGCGTCTTTGGTTTCTTCTTTGTAGTAACGGACGTTTTCGAGAAGAGCAACTTCGCCCTCTTTAAGAGTTTCGGAGATGTTTTTTGCGTCTTCGCCGATTACGTCTTTGCTCATGCGAACTTCGCATTCGAGAAGTTCGGAAAGTCTTGCTGCAACAGGAGCAAGAGAGAATTCAGGAAGCCATTCGCCTTTCGGACGTCCGAGATGGGAGCAAAGGATTACTTTTGCGCCGTTTTCTTTAAGATATTTGATGGTGGGAAGGGCGGCAACGATTCTTTTGTCGTTGGTGATAACACCTTCTTTAAGCGGTACGTTGAAATCGCAGCGGACAAGAACTTTTTTGCCGGCTACGTCGATGTCTTTTACGGACATTTTGTTGGCAGTGTTCATTGGAACAACATCCTTTCTATGGAAAATTTAATTAAAAACATTAAAAGCAAAGCCAAATTACTTCATATTAAATATATAATAAAATTATATATTTTTCAAGAAAAAAACGCCGATTCGGCGAATTGTTCAATGCGGAAGATATCAGAAACCGTTATTATTAAAATTATATAATAAAGCCATTTTCGGAAAAATGCGCCGCTTGTGCAAATTGCCTTTTGAATTTCAGTTTTTACGTTTTTAACACAGAAAGAACAGTTTTTAAATGCGGGTTTATAAGATTTGACGAAAGAGTTTTTTGCGGCAAAAAATACCGGACAAAAAATCCGTCAAAGGGAATAACCGGAACACTTTCGGGAAGAAAGGGTTTGTTGTTTTTCAACAAACCAAAGGGTCTGCATTCCTTTTTCTGAAAATTTGAGAAACTTAAAAAAACGGAATATAATGAAACCAGAAAACAGAGAATGGGGCGAAACTTTTGGAAAATCAGAAAAAGTTCACAGTAAGGGATCTTGCGGAAATCGGTGTTCTGGCGGCTTTGGTTTTCGTGGCAACATATTTTCTTAAAATCGGTCCGATTCCGACTCCGGCGGGTCCCACGCAATTTAAAATGGGAAATGCGGTTTGCCTTCTTGGGGCGATGGTTTTCGGAAAAACAAAAGGAGGACTTGCGGCAGGAATCGGTTCGGCGATGTTCGATCTGACCCAGCCGGCTTTTGTTGCGGGAGCACCTTTCACCTTTGCGTTTTTCTTTGCAATGTCATACGTTTGCGGCGCTGTTTCAAAAATTGGAGGAAACGACGGAACAAAAACAAAACAGAATATAATCGGCGCAGTCTGCGGAGCAGCGGCTTATCTTGTTCTTCATATCGGAAAATCCTTTATCACACTTGTTCTTGAGGGAAGCGAGGCTTCCGCGGCTCTGGTCGCATGCAGCACAAAGCTTATAACTTCGGGAATAAACGCAATTTTTGCGATAGTCGTTTCCGTGCTTCTTGCTCCTGTTTGCAAAAAAGCACTTAACAGAGCGTACAGAGGAAGATAAAATATACAGTTTGTAAATAAAAAGGCGGCCGCAAGGCCGCTTTTTTTATTTTTTTCTTTACTGGAACAAGAAAAAATGTTATGCTTTTTTCGAAGAAAGGTGGTTTTTGAAAAAATGAACTATCCCGGATTTGTTATAAAAAAAGAACGCCTTGAAAAAAACTGGAGCCAGGAAGGACTTTGCAAAGGGATCTGCGCCGTTTCATATCTTTCGAAAATCGAGCAGGGAAAGGCGGAAGCTTCGGAAGAAATTTTAAAAGCGCTTTTTGAAAGGCTTGGAATAGATTGGATAACGGATGAAAAAATCCTTTCCGAAGGAAGAAAATTTATCGAGGAATGGTACGACACGGCTTTTTCGGACGATTATGAAAAACTATCTGTTTTTGCGGAAAAATTTAAAAAAGATTTTTCTGCCTTAAAAAACAGTCCGCTTGCAACGGATGCGCTTGTTCTTGAAAGTTTTTCTTCGGAAGAACCTTTGCCGGTTGACGAAAGATTCGAACCTTTTATGGATTTTCGCCAGCTTTCTGTTCAAAGACTTTTGGAAGGAAAATTTTCCGAAGCGGAAAAACTTTATCCCTGTGCGCTTATGTACCTGCGTTTCGGATATGCCTGTTATGAAAAAGGGGATAATTCTTCCGCAATAGAAAACCTTCAGAAAGCGTTCAGTCTTGCTTCCGAAGAAGGAAGGGCAAGGGTTATGATGCTTGCAAAAACGTTTATAACGAACTGTTACAGCAACATCGGAGACATAAAATCCATGGAGCGCCACGGAAAAATTGCAAAAAGGCTTGCGGCCGAACTGGGTGAAACTGCCCTTGCGGAAACGGTGGATTATAACTTTGCGGCAACGAAAATTGAAACCGGGGATTTTTCCGGAGCTTATGATTATTTTTCAAATCTGGAAAACCCTTCCGCACCAAGCCTTCATAAGCTTGCGGTCTGCTGTGAAAAACTCGGGAAAAGGGAAGAGGCTCTTTCGGCAATCGAAAAAGAAAAATCCGCAAAAGCGGAAAGTGATGAACAAAAACTTTTTGCGGATAAAGCCTGCGAGCTTGTTGAATTCAGAATTCTGAACGAAAATTATCTTTCAGATCAAAATTACGGAAAAATGCTGCTGGATTTTTTCGAAAAATGCAGGAAAGAAATGCCAATCGGCTATGCAAAATTCCATCTTCCCTGGGTCCTTGAATGGTTGGCGGCGAACAGACAATACGGAAAAGCTTTTAACCTTATGTGCGATTTTCCTGAAAGATGATAATAAACACGGTTTATCCGGTTGTTTTGGAAAGAATTTTCCCGAAACAACCGGATTTATTTTGTTTAAAATTCATGATATGATTTTATCATGGAGGTGAAGAAGATGAAAAACAAACTTTGGACAAAAAATTTCACTTTGATAATCGTCGCAACGACTCTTGGAGCAATGGGCGGCGTTGCGGGAAACTTTGCCCTTTCGTTCCTTGTTTTTGAGGAAACAAAAAGCACATTTGCGGCGGCATTGACCGCGGCTTTGGCATTTGTTCCGGCGTTTATAATTCCGTTTTTTGCGGCACCATGGATGGACCGTCTTCCGCGAAAACCTTTCCTTGTGGGAGGCGATTTGCTCAACGGAATCTGCTATGCGGCGGCTGGATTTTATCTTCTCAATTTTGAATTCAGCTATGTGGGATATCTCGGCTTCTCGCTTTTTGTATCAAGTCTTCAGACATTTGATGAACTTGCATACAACAGCATTTATCCTAACCTTATTCCGGAGGGAATGGAACAGAAAGGCTATTCCGTGCTCGGAATGCTATACCCGGTGCTCAGGGTGCTCATGATGCCCGTTGCAGCGGTTCTTTACGGAACCATAGGCGTCGGAATGATGCTCATAATCCAGGGCGCGCTTTCTCTTGTTGCCGCAATGGTCGAAAGCGGAATAAAGCTGGACGAAAAGAACCGCCTTCAGGACGAAGTTTATACCTTTCAGATGTGGAAGGGCGATATTGCCGAAGCTTACCGCTATCTTAAAAAAGAAAAAGGCCTGCGGAGCATATATGCCTATATGGCCTATACCAACGGAATAGGAAACGGATACAATCCGCTTCTGGTAGCGTTTTTCAGCACTGCGGCGGGAATGACCGCGGCTATGTATTCACTTTTTTCCGCGGCGGAATTTATCGGAAGAACCGTTGGCGGAACTTTTGCCTATAAACTTAAAATAAAACCGGAAAAACGTTTTTCCTTCGCGTTTCTTGTCTATTTGATTTATGAAACGATGGATATGATTTTGCTTTGGATACCTTATCCGTTTATGCTTGTTAACCGGGGAATCTGCGGATTCCTTGGAATAAACAGCGCAACAATGCGCCAGGCGGCTGTTCAGACCTATATCCCGGATGAACTGCGTTCCAGAATAAATGCTTTTGAGGGCATGCTTTATTTTGCGGTTTCCGCTGTTTTGGGACTTGTTGTGGGCGCTTTGGGCGAAGTTCTTGATTACAGAATCTGCATAACCCTTTGCGGAATTTCCACAATGATTTGCTGTTTGCTTACAATTTGGAAAAACCGCGGCGAAGTCGCCTTGGTTTACACAAAAGAAGGGGAAATTTAAGAAAAATTTTTTAATTCCGTTCCCGGATAATAATGTGCGAGAATTTCTTTAAAATCCGCCCCTTCTTTTGCCATATAGTTTGCGCCCACCTGGGAAAGACCGACCCCGTGGCCGTAACCACGAACGGTAAAAATAAAGTTATCGTCTTTATATTGAACGTCAAAATCCGAGGAACGGAGATTGAAAATGCTCCGGAGCTTTTCACCGGAAAAAGTCGCCGCGCCGATTATTATTTTATCGACATAGCCGGCTTCGGTGCGGGTCGCTCCTTCAAACCATTCTTCCGGATAGGAACCGTTAAGACCCGCTCCGTTTTTGTTGAGGATTTCAAGCGCTTCGGCGCGGCTTACGGAAATTTTTGTTTCATAATCCGGATGATGAACGTCGCCGGGACTTTTTACCGAAACAAGATAGGGAACAGCGCCGTTCCAGGCGTTTTCGGAACTTTCGGTTGTTCCGTTTGAAATTGCGTGATAAACCGCAAGAGCGGGTTCGCCATTATAGGTGAGCACATATTTCATGGCTTTTTCCGCGGCGGAGGAAATTACTGCCCATTTTTCATCGAAATTATCGCCGTAGATTTCCATCGCTTTTTCCTCTGTCATATATCCGAGTTTTTTATCCGGAGCTGCGGAAAAATCGTAATCTGCCGCAAAATGTATTTTCTGCTGATAAAGTCCGCAGCTGAAAGCCGCAACACCTTGTGCAACAAGCGCTTCAAATTCAAAATCCGCCCCCATTTCGGAAGCTATGGCGCCTTTTACATAATCGGAATAGGAAACTTCCAAAATATTTTCGCTGAGGAGGTCAAATATGCGGAACGTTCCGTCCGGAAAATTTTCCTCAGGGACGATTTCATTTTCCGGAGAAGATGAGGAATTTTCCGAAACGGGGGATTTTTCTTCCGAAGGCAAAACGGGATTTTTTGGAATTGCTGACATGGGTATAAAGAAAACGACCGTTAAGGTAAAAGCGATTATCGATGCGCGGAATTTTGACATTTTTGTTTCACTTCCTTTTTGTTTTGTACAAGCCTATGAAAAGGAAGATGAAATAATTCCCGGAAAAATAAAACACGCCCGCAAAACGGGCGTTTTTTTATTTATCTGTTGCAAATCAGCTTTCAGGTACCCAGTATTCGACGATTTTATAGGAATCGGGCATTGAAACAAGGGAGGGGTTGAGATATTTGTTGAATGCGATGATGTTTTCGATAACAACGGTTTCTCCCTGGTTTACCGTCATTCCGCAAAGTACGGTGTTTTCAAAATAGAAAGTGATATCGCCGTCGGTTGTTGTCCAACGTTCAAAACGGCAGTTTTTGTTTGCGAAAGTTTCGCTGCCGGTGGCGGTAAGCTTTATATTTTCGACGGAAATTTCGAAGGGAACGGCTTTATAGTTTTCCGGGTTTACGGTGAACATTTTTGCCTGGTCATCGTCGATGTAATAATAAGTTCCGTTATAAAGGACGATGTGTTCATGAGGGATTTCCGGTTCGATAAGGTTTCCGTCGCTGTCGTACTGGGGTTCGGTGCTTTCAAGTTCGGCAGGTTCGGGATAGCTTGATCCGGTGCGGACCCCGTTGCTTCCGTGCATGACTTCGGTTCCGTCGGAAAGAACATAGGTCATATAATAAGTTCCGTTTTTAAGCATATTTACATAACCTTCGGAAAAGATTATTTCGTGTTCTTCCTGTTCGGTTTCGGTTCCGAGTATCTGGGAAATAATCATTTCAATATCGTTGGGAATAAGCGTGCTTGCTTCATCAAGCCAGCCGCTTATGGTTTCAGCCGGGGAACAACCGGAAAAGGAAACAAGCATTACCGCACAAAGCAAAGCGGCAAGAATTTTTTTTGCCATTTTAATCCTCCGAAAACAAAATTTTATTGCTTTTATAACAGCTTTTTTATTGACTGAAAATGCAAATAGGTTTATATTTATAAGGTGATGTTTTATAAAAAACAATTACAATTGTAATTATAGCGGATTTCTTTTATTTTGTCACCACTTTTTACGCAAACTTAATATTCTTTTAAAAAATATAATTTGGGCAATCAGGGGGAAATATGCAGAAGACAGGTTTTGACAGCGCAAAATATTTTAAAATGCAGTCCGAAAAAATAAGAGAGAGAATCGAAGATTTTGGCGGAAAGCTTTATCTTGAATTCGGCGGAAAGCTTTTTGACGATTTTCATGCCTCAAGGGTGCTTCCGGGTTTTGCTTATGATTCAAAAGTAAAACTTCTTTGCGAAATGAAGGACCAGGCAGAGATCCTTATCGTAATAAACGCAACGGATATCGAAAAAAATAAAGTCCGCGGCGACCTCGGAATCACATATGACCTTGAGGTAATGCGCCTTATCGACGCTTTTTCTGCCCTTGGACTTTATGTCGGAAGCGTTATCATCGCCCAGTATTCCGGACAAAGAGCAGCGGATGCTTTCCGCAAAAAGCTTACCGCTCTCGGAATCAAAAGCTATATCCATTATCCCATCGAGGGATATCCCATGGACGTAAACTTTGTTGTAAGCGACGAAGGTTTCGGCAAAAACGATTATATCGAAACCACAAGACCCCTTGTTGTGGTAACCGCTCCCGGTCCCGGAAGCGGAAAAATGGCAACCTGCCTTTCCCAGCTTTTCCATGAAAACAAACGCGGAGTAAAATCCGGATATGCAAAATTTGAAACATTCCCGATATGGAATCTTCCCCTTACCCATCCGGTAAACCTTGCTTATGAAGCAGCGACCGCAGACCTTGATGACGTAAATATGATAGACCACTATCATCTTGCCGCATACGGCGAAATGACAGTAAACTATAACCGCGATATCGAAGTTTTCCCGGTTCTCAACAGAATTTTTGAAACCATCCTTGGCGAAAGTCCTTATAAATCCCCGACTGATATGGGCGTCAACATGGTCGGTAACTGCATTTCCGATGACGAAGCCGTTTGCGAAGCAGCAAAACAGGAGATCATCCGCCGCTTCTATGAAGCCGCCTGTGAATACCGTCAGGGAAAATCCGACGAAAATCCGATGCTCCGCATCGAGCTTCTTATGGAACGCCTCGGAATCGGAGTTGAGGACAGACCGGTTGTCACAGCCGCCCTCAACAAAGCGGAGGAAACCGAAATGCCCGCAACTTCCATCGAACTTAAAGACGGCAAGATAATCGTCGGAAAAACAAGTTCTCTTCTTGGTTCTTCCGCCGCAATGCTTCTCAATGCGCTCAAGGAAATTGCCGGAATCGACGATTCCGTTGATATTATTGACCCGCTTGTTATGAACCCGGTTGAAGAACTTAAAAAGAAACACCTTGGTCATAACAACGCAAGACTTCATCTTGACGAAGTGCTTCTTGCCCTTGCGGTAAGCGCACCGAAAAACCCGGATGCGGCAAAAGCTCTTGCATGCCTTGAAGAACTTCGCGGATGTGAATGTCATTCCACTGTAATTCTCTCTCAGGTCGATACCCAGACTTTCAAGAAACTTGGTCTTAACCTTACCTGCGAACCCAAATATCGCAGCAAAAAACTTTATCAGGCATAAAAAGGAGGCTTTTTGATGAAATTCGTATCCTGGAACGTAAACGGACTTCGCGCCTGTATGGGAAAAGGATTTATGGATTCCTTCAATGAAATGGACGCGGATTTTTTCTGCCTTCAGGAAACAAAGCTTCAGCCGGATCAGATCGCGCTTGAACTTCCCGGATATTATCAGTTCTGGAACAGCGCTGAGAAAAAAGGATATTCCGGAACGGCGATTTTTACAAAGCATGAACCTCTTTCCGTAAATTATGGAATTGACGTTGAGCGCCACGACCATGAAGGACGCGTAATCACTCTTGAATACCCGGATTTCTATCTTGTTGATGTTTATGTTCCTAACGCAAGACGCGATCTTGAACGTCTTGAATACCGTATGGACTGGGAGGACTGCTTCCGCGAATACGTAAGTTCCCTTGATAAACACAAGCCGGTTATAATCTGCGGCGATATGAACGTTGCGCATGAAGAAATCGACCTTAAAAATTATAAAACAAACCGCGGAAACGCGGGATTCACCGATGAGGAACGTTCGAAAATGACCGAACTTCTCGGAGCGGGCTTTGCGGACACTTTCCGCTATCTTTATCCGGAAAAAGGCGATTCCTATTCCTGGTGGAGTTATATGTTCCACGCAAGGGAAAAGAACGCAGGATGGAGAATCGACTATTTTATCTGTTCCGAACGTTTTGCCGAAAAACTTGAGGACAGCCTTATTTATCCCCAATATTACGGAAGCGACCATTGCCCGGTTGCAATAATCACAAAAGATTAAAAAATCCCGTGCTGGTTTGAGCACGTGATTTTTTATTTTGTCAATTGAATTCGTCGGGGTTTGTAAGACGGGCAATACCTTCAACGTCCGTTACGGGAAGGGAAAACGCGATTCCGCCGCCTTCGCTTTCAATTCCGACATGTTTGATGATAGCGCGCATGATCGCGTTTTTGGTATCGTCGGAAGTAAGGATCAGAACAACCTCTTTTTCCGGAAGGATAGAGATTCCGAAGAAAGTTTCTTCCTCATGAAGTCCGGAACTTTTTGCGGAAATAACCGTTCCGCCTTTTGCGCCGGCGTTTCTTGCCGCACTCATTGCAATATCGGCAAAGCCGCGGTTGAGAATTGCTACTATAAGGGAATAAATAATTTTGTTTTCCATAAATCAAACCTCCTCGGTAAGGTCAGCGGTAAGGAATTTAAAGGACATGATTCCTGCGATGCTTTCGAGAGGAACAGTGAAAGCAATTCCGTGGCCGGGTTTTGAAAACTCCATCTTTCTGGATACCTGTTCAATGATTTTCTTGCTGTTTTCTGCTTTTACAAAGCTGAGGATGATATCTTTATCTGTTGCGCCAAGTCCAAGAACTTCAAGAACGCTTGAGGGAGCGGTTCCGTGGCCGTGACAGATTGTATTTTGCAGAATTTTGTTTTCCTTGAAGACCTCAAGGACAGCTTCGCCTTTGCCTTTTGAAACAATTGTAAAAACAAGATCCATTCGCTGTGTGCTGCAAATGGTTTCTATTCTTTCGTTCTGTGCCAAATGGAGCACCTCCTTTTATCTGGTGCAATCGAGTTCGATGATGGAATATTCAAGATCAAGCTGATATCCTTCAACCTCTTCTTCGATATCCTCATAAAGTTCCGCAAGTTCTTCGGCTTCTTCCGCTTTTGCGCGTTTGGATTTTATTGCATAAACTGCGCCGAGGATCTGGATTGCTACGAGAGGAGTCATTGCAACCATTGCGACAACGCCGAAACCGTCCATAAGAACGTTTCCGCCGATGGCGGTGCAGGCACCGGTTGCGAAAGGAAGAAGGAAAGTTGCGGTCATGGGTCCGGAAGCAACGCCGCCGGAGTCAAATGCAATTGCGGTGAATACCTTCGGAACAAAGAAAAGAAGACCAAGCGCGATTGCGTATCCGGGGATAAGAAGATACCAGATAGAAATTCCGGTGATAACGCGGAGCATTGCCATACCTACGGAAATACTCATGCCTATCATAAGCGCGGTCATCATCATTTTTCTGGTGATGGAACCGCCGGTAACCTCCTCAACCTGGACGGTAAGAACGTAAACAGCGGGTTCCGCCATAAGAATAAAGAAACCGACAAGCATTCCGATGGGAATGATTATCCAGTTGTAATCAAGGGTTGCAAGAGCGCCGCCCATAAAACTTCCGGCAGGCATAAAACCGGTGTTTGCCGCGGTAAGGAAGATTACAAGACCGATGTATGTATAGAGAACACCGATAAGGGTTTTCACAAGGGAAATTTTCGGGAGTTTAAGATAAACGACCTGGAAGAAAAGATATACAGCGATGATAGGGGAAAGAGCAAGAGCAACTTCCTCGAAGAAAACCGGGAATGCCCGGAGATAGACCATTATAACATCGCCGAAAGTTTCGATTTCCGGAATGACGGTAGGGTCATAGGAAGCATTGCCCTTTGCAAGCATTCCCATTATCGCAACGGCCATGATCGGACCGACGGAACAAAGACCTACGAAACCGAAGCTGTCTGTTTCGGAATCGGCGCCTTTTTTAACAGAAGCAATACCGATACCGAGAGCAAGGATGAACGGAACGGTGATAGGTCCGGTTGTGACGCCGCCGGAATCGAAAGAAACCGCGAGATATTCCGGTTTTGTAAAAAACGCAAGAACAAAAACGCCGATATAAAGAATAAAGAACAGTTTTGAAAGGTCAAAACCGAAAACAACACGGATTACCGCAATGGTAAGGAAAATAGCAACGCCGATTGCGACCATGTAGATAAGAGTCTGACCGACGCTTACATCCATATTGAAAAGAGAGAACATTGTCTGTTCCGGCATCTGTTTTCCAAGAACCTGAAGATCCGGTTCGGCAATGGTTACAAGGAAACCGAGAAGGAACGCGGTGATAAGAAATATCTTAAGACTTTTAAGTTCAACAAGTTTGCTTCCTATCTGGTTTCCGATGGGGGTCATGCCGACTTCTGAACCAAGCTGGAAAAGAGTCATTCCGAGGATGAGCAAAAAAGTTCCCGATAAAAAACGCGCCAGGACGCCGAAAGGCATCGGTGCTATTAGCAGATGGAGCATAAAGACAACGCCTGCTACCGGGAGCACGGCGACTGAAGTCTCTTTGAATTTTGAAAGTAATTCATTAATCATGGAGGGTTTCCGCCCTTCTATTTTAATTAAGTATAATAATATTTTAGCTTATGTGATGAGCATGTGTCAATTTGGGATATTGTATGAAAATATTAACAGAAAAAAGGTTATTATTCACAAAATAAGGATAAAAATTCATAATATTCCGGTTGACTTAGGTAAAAAGGATTGCTATTATTAATAGCATGAGTAAGTATAACCTTATGGAGGATATATAATATGGATTTTTGTGATGCAATAAACGCTCTTCCGGGGAAAAACGAAAACAACCTTTACGGAAGAAACTTTCTTCGCACCTGGGATATGACCGATGAAGATATAAAAGCTGTTGCAAAAGGTGCATGCGCACTTAAAGCTCTTCGCGACAGCAACGTTTCCCCGAAAGTTTTTGATTCCGGAATTGCGGTTTCTATGTTCAGCAAAAAAGATACCGGAATGAACCTTGCTTTCGCTTCCGGAAGCGACCTTTTGGGACTTACAATAATTGATATCGATAAAAAGCTTGGCAACAGCAATATCAACGAAACCGCCGGAATGGCTTCCTATATGGCGGATGCTCTTGGAGTATGCGAAAGTGATTTTGTTGAAAAAAGTTCAAGATACATCAAAAGAATCGCCGATTCCGTTGAGGAAGCACACAAAAGCGGCGTTATTGCGCAAAAACCTTGTGTGATAAACCTTGGAAGCGACGAAGACAGCCCCGTACAGACCATTTCCGACCTTCAGTATATGGCAAGCCGCTTTGGAGGAATCGAAAACCTTAAAGGCAAAAAAATCGCAATAACATGGGCATATTCTCCGGACGGAACCCGCTCGCTCGCAGTTCCTCAGGGTCTGCTTTCCATCGTCACCCGTTTTGGAATGGACGTCGTTCTTGCCGCACCGGAAGGAATGGACCTTATGCCCGGCGCTTATGAAAGAGCGGAAAAGAACACCGCTGAATCCGGCGGAACTTTTACAAGAACCGATTCCATGGAAGAAGCTTTTGCCGACGCGGATATTGTTGTTCCGATAAACTGGGCACCGTTCAGCTTCCTTGAAAAACGCACCGAACTTTCCGCCGCAAATCTCGGAACCTATATTGACCTTCTTGAGCACGAACTCCGCGAAAACAACAAAGAGTTCATCGATTGGGAAGTCACCGAGGAAATGATGGAGAAAACAAGAGACGGAAAAGCCCTTCTTATGCACGATATCCCCGTTGACGTAACCGATATCACCTGCATCCGCGGAGAAATGACCGCACAGGTTTATAACGCAAACCTCGCAAGTCTCCTTTCCGAAGCGGGAATGCGTCCTTACGTAATTGCGGCAATGATCATCTTTGCAAAATCCGAAGACCCCAAAGCCGCATTTAAAACCATTGCCGAAAGAGCAACCGGAAGATATTTCTGATCATTCCGGCATATAATTCATAAAAAACGAAAGAAGATATTTTATCAAAATGAAAAAAACACTTGTTATCCTTGCCGCCGGAATAGGAAACAGATACGGCGGAGCAAAGCAGATAACTCCCGTTGGTCCCTGCGGAGAAAGAATAATCGATTTCTCCATGTACGATGCTTATAAAGCGGGTTTTGAAAAAATCGTTTTTATAATCCGCAAAAGTCTTGAAGAAGATTTTCGCGAAGTTATCGGAAACCCTGTTTCAAAATTCATGGAAGTTGATTACGTTTTTCAGGAGATCGATCCGGAATATGCGGAAAAAGGCAGAAAAAAACCTTTCGGAACAGCCGAGGCGATTGCTATTTGCCGCGGACATGTTGACGGACCTTTCGCCGTAATAAATGCCGATGATTATTATGGAATACGCTGCTTCGGCCTTATCGGAGGCCTTCTTGATAAAATGGAAGGCGAAGGCGAATATTGCATGATGGGTTATCATATCGAAAACACCATCAGCGAAAAAGGCCACGTTGCAAGGGGCGTTTGCAGAACCGAAAACGGAATGCTGGTCGAAATCAATGAACGCACCCATATCGAAAAACGCGGAGAATGTGCCGAATATACCGAGGACGGAGAAAACTGGGTTCCGCTTCCTGCGGGAACACCTGTTTCCATGAACTTCTGGGGATTCACTCCCGATATTTTTGATCATCTTGATGCGGCTCTTGAAGAATTCAGAAAGAACGAACTTCCCAAAAACCCGCTCAAGGCGGAATGTTATCTTCCCACAGTTGTTGGCGAAGCTCTTTATGCGGGCAAAGTCACAGTAAAAGTTCAGGAATGTCCGGACAAATGGTACGGAGTAACTTATAAAGAGGATACCCCCGAACTTGTTGAAGCGCTTAAAAAACTTACCGATGAGGGTAAATATCCTTCACCCATCTGGGGATAAAAAACACAAAAAAACGCACGCTTTTTCGAAAGCGTGCGTTTTTTAATTTCTGTTTTATTCAAGTTCAAAAGCGCCGGTGTAAAGGCGGTAATAGGTGCCTTTTTGTTCAAGGAGCTTTTCGTGATTTCCGCGTTCAATGATTCTTCCGTGGTCAAGGACCATTATAACGTCGGAGTTCTGAACGGTGGAAAGGCGGTGCGCTATTACAAAAACAGTCCTTCCGTACATAAGTGCGTCCATTCCGCGCTGAACAATAGCCTCGGTTCGGGTATCGATGGAAGAAGTTGCTTCGTCGAGTATCATTACGGGCGGGTCAGCAACTGCTGCGCGGGCTATGGAAATAAGCTGGCGCTGGCCTTGAGAAAGTCCGCTTCCGTCGCCTTCAAGAACTGTGTTGTAACCTTCCGGAAGCATACGGATAAAGGAATCCGCGTCGGCAAGCTGCGCCGCGGCAATGCATTCTTCGTCGGTGGCGTCCGGTCTTCCGTAACGGAGGTTCTCCATAACCGTTCCGGTGAAAAGGTTTACATCCTGGAGAACAACGCCCATGGAGCGGCGAAGGTCGTTTTTGTTGATGTCGCGGATGTTGATTCCGTCATAGGTGATAGCGCCGTTTTCAATATCATAAAAATGGTTTATAAGGTTTGTGATTGTGGTTTTTCCCGCGCCGGTTGCGCCGACAAGGGCAACTTTCTGTCCCGGTTCAGCATAGAAGGTAACATCATGGAGAACGCGTTTTCCTTCTTCATAGGAAAAATCAACATGGTCAAGATGAACTTCGCCTTTCATTTCGCGGTATTCAAAACTTCCGTCTTCATGGGGAATCTTCCATGCCCATTGCTCGGTGCGCTCGGTGGTTTCTTCTATAACGCCGTTTTTCTTTGTTATGTTGACAAGGGTTACTTTGCCGTTGTTTTCCTCGATGGGTTCGTCAATAAATTCAAAGATTCGTTTTGCGCCGGCAACCGCCATTACAACGGAGTTTATCTGGTTGGAAACGTTGCCTATGGGCTGACAGAAACTTCTTGAAAGCTGGAGGAAAGAAGCGATAGTACCGAGAGTAAGGGTTCCCATTCCGAAAAGGGTAAGGTTGGGGAATTCCGAAAGGGCAAGATATCCGCCGATTATCGCGATTATGACGTAAAGGAAATATCCAAGACCGTTCATAAGGGGCATAAGGGTGTTTGCAAGTTTGTTCGCGTTGGTGGCGTTGTAACAAAGTTCGCTGTTTTTAACATCAAAAGCCTCTTTTGCTTTTCCCTCGTGGTTAAAAACCTTTACAACTTTCTGTCCGTTTATCATTTCCTCGATATAACCGTTCATTCCGGCAACGGAACGCTGTGCCTCCATAAAATAGTGACCGGATTTTCCGGTTATTTTTCCAAGGAGCTTCATCATGAAGAAAGTGAAGATAAGAACAAAAATTGTGAGCCAGATGCTCTGGATAAGCATCGAAATAAACACAAAAGTGATGGTAAGAACGGACTGGATAACCTGGGGGATGCTCTGTGAAAGCATCTGACGCAGAGCGTCAGCATCGTTTGTGTAATAGCTCATAACGTCGCCGTGGCTGTGGGTATCGAAATATTTAATGGGGAGTTTCTGCATGTGGCGGAACATGGAGGAGCGGATGTCCTTGAGGATGTTCTGCGAAACTTTTGCCATGGTGCGGTTATAGAAAAGGGTGGAGAAAATTCCCACGACGTAAATAGCCGCCATTACTCCGAGAGCGCCGATAAGGGGAAGAAAATCCGGTTCCGGAACTCCGACAAGGGGAGTGATGTAATCATCGATCAGGATTTTGATAAAAAGGGAGGAAGCCACGCTTGCAACGGTTCCGAGAACAATGCAGATAACGACAAAAACCATCTGTAAGCGGTAATTGCTGAAATACAAAAGAAGCCTTTTTACGGTTGCAATGTCGAGAGAAGGTTTTTTGATATTCGGTTTTTTATCATTCATCAGAAAGACCTCCCTCCATCTGGGATTCATAGGTTTCGCGGTAAATGTCGCTTGTTGCCATAAGTTCTTCGTGTGTTCCCATTGCAACAATTTTTCCCGCGTCAAGAATAATTATTTTGTCCGCTTCCATAACGGAGGCGATTCTTTGCGCGATTATGATTTTTGTGGTATCGGGAATCTCTTCGGCAAAAGCTTTGCGGATAAGGGCGTCGGTTTTGGTGTCAACGGCGCTTGTGGAATCGTCAAGGATAAGGACCTTGGGCTTTTTAAGAAGAGCTCTTGCTATGCAAAGGCGCTGTTTCTGTCCGCCGGAAACGTTTGAACCGCCCTGTTCAATATAGGTTTCATATTTTTCGGGCATTTCGTTGATAAACGGAGAAGCCTGGGCAAGGTCGCAGGCGTGCTCGATTTCCTCCTGGGTTGCGTGCTCGTTTCCCCAAAGAAGGTTTTCACGGACTGTTCCGGAGAAAAGAATGTTCTTCTGGAGAACCATTGCGACGCTGTCACGAAGAGTTTCGATGTCATAGTCGCGGACGTCGATTCCGCCGACGGAAACGCAGCCTTCGGTAACGTCATAAAGACGGGGAATCATCTGTACGAGAGTCGATTTGGAAGAACCGGTTCCGCCGATAATACCGACAGTTTCACCGGATTTTATGTCAAGGCTGACGTCGCTGAGCACGTTTTTGTCGGCTTTTTCGGAATAGCGGAAAGTTACGTGCTCAAATCTGATGCTTCCGTCCGGAACTTCGGCATAAGCGTGCTCATTGTTTTTAAGGTCGCTTTCTTCCTTGAGAACGGCATGGATACGTTCGGCGCTTTCACGGGAAATTATGATCATTACGAAGATAAAGGAAAGCATCATAACGCTCATAAGGATCTGCATGGAATAGGTGATAAGGCTCATGAGCATACCGGTTGTAAGTCCGAGTTCCTGATTGTTTCCGGAAGCGATTATAGCCTGGGCTCCAAGCCAGGAAACAAGGATCATGCAGACGTAGGAACAACCCTGCATAAGAGGAGCGTTCCAAGCGATATTCTTTTCCGCATGGGTGAAATCACGGCGGATAGAATCGGAAGTTTCGTCAAATTTTTCAGATTCGTGGTCTTCGCGGATGAAAGATTTTACAACGCGGATTCCACGGAGGTTTTCCTGAACGGTTCTGTTAAGGCGGTCATAGGTTTTGAAAACCCTTACAAAAATCGGATGTGTTACTTTAATAATGAAAAGAAGACCGAGAAGCAGAAGGGGAAGACACGCGACAAAAACAAGGGCAAGCTTCGGATATATTCTGAAAGCAAAAACCGTGGAGAAAACCATCATGATCGGCGAACGGAACGCAACACGGATAAGCATAAGATATGCCTGCTGAACGTTCTGAACGTCGGTGGTCATTCTGGTAATAAGGCTTGAGGTGGAAAATTTATCTATGTTTGAGAAAGAAAAATTCTGGATATTA
Source organism: Oscillospiraceae bacterium (assembly GCA_045636625.1). Classification (GTDB taxonomy): domain Bacteria; phylum Bacillota; class Clostridia; order Oscillospirales; family Ruminococcaceae; genus UMGS1668. The sequence continues at coordinate 11,409 of JAZTXW010000093.1, read as the reverse complement.
TAATACATATCCTTGCGGAGGTTTTTTCCGAAACCGCAGGCAGCGGTGGAAGCGGCTCTTCCGGCAAGATTTCCGAAAAGAATGGTAAGGCAGGCGAAAATCATAAGACGGATTCCGCTTTGAAGAACAAAATCTATATTTCCCGCGTTTATTCCATAGTCGAGCATATCGGCCATTTCAAACGGGATGAGAACTTCCATAACAACTTCAAGGCTTACAAAAAAAGCCGAGAGAAAGGAGGGAAGCTTATATTCGCGAACACATTTCGCAAGGCGTTTTATCATTAAAATTCCTCCCCTGTTTCAAGATTTGATGAAAGTCTTTTAAGAAAACCGCGAAGCTGGTTTTTCTCTTCGTCGGAAAAACCGCGGAGCATCTGGGATTCAAGAGTTGCACGGTCGTTCCTCATAATTTTAAAAAGTTCCTGCGCCTTTTCGGTAAGAACAAGTTTTTTAAGCCGGGCGTCATAATCAACGGGGACTCTTTCGATAAATCCGTTTTCAACAAGAAGATCAACGTTTTTTGACGCGGTGGAGCGGGTTATATCAAATTCTTTTTCAAGGTCGCGCTGGAAAACATCCCGGTTATAGTTTTCGGCGATATAGGCGATTATCCAACCGCCGGAACCGGTCATTTTATCGATTTTCTTTCGGTTTCCGTAGTTTATAAAATAGTTGTTTATGTTGCGGGAAAGAATACGGAGTTCCGTATTTATATAATACCGTTCACACATCGTATTGACCTCCATTTAAAAAGATGTTGGGTATGAAACTGTTTCGCATTCAACAATTATAATACCGGAAAACATTTTATTCAAGACCTAAATGTAAAATTAACAATTTTGTAAAAATCCAAAAACTATTGATTTAATTTTCTTTTTGTTGTATGATTATCTTAGTAAATTATCGGAGGCATAAAATATGCGCAAGGAAATTATTTTTCAGGGAAAAAAATATAACATGATCGAGGACGGAGCTTATAAAGACGACAACGGATATTACGTTGTTCATGCTTATGATCCTCTTGAACAGCCCGATCCTTATGGTTGGCAGAACAGTTTTTATGTTCGCGCAACCGATGAGGAATGCAACAACATCATAGAAGTAAGAGCATGGTGCCCTTACAGCAAAACCGAAGGTTTTCTTTAATTAAAAACAAAAGCGGCGGTCGCAGGACCGCCGCTTTTTTTGTAGAAAACGCATAAATAAGCCGTTTTTTAAGCATATTAACATTGAATTATATAATATAGATTATAATATTCGTGAATAATAAACCTAATCTTCCATCTGTTTTCCAAGAAAAGTTGCGGCTGCGCTGATAAGTTTTGTCTCCGCTTCCGAGGCTTTTTCCTTTCCTTCGGAAAGATATACAACAGCTCCGCAGACATCTCCGGATGCAATTATTGCGGCGGCGGAAAGAGCGGCTTTGTCAACTCCTTCGGCAGGGAAGAGAAGAGTTTCGCCGGAAGAACCGCTTCGGCTGTAAACGGTGCGGCGCTCCATAAGATCCTCAAGCATGGGTGTCACTCTTCGTTCAAGAACTTCTTTTTTGGGAATTCCGGCAGCGGCAATAACGCTGTCACGGTCACAGATCAGAACGGGGCAGCCGCCGACCTTTGAAAGAACTTCGGCATATTGACCGGCAAAGGAAGCGAGTTCGCCTATCGGGGAATATTTTTTGAAAATAACGCCGCCTTCGTTATCAGTGAAAATTTCAAGGGGGTCGCCCTCGCGAATACGCATGGTTCTTCGGATTTCTTTCGGAATAACAACTCTTCCAAGATCGTCGATTCTTCGTACGATTCCGGTTGCTTTCATATATGAATCTCTCCTTGTTTTTACAAATTACGATGTTAGTATCTGTAAAAGAAAGAGGAATATACTTTTTTGAAAAATTGAATTAAAAGCAATCCCGTGCTCGTTTTGAGCACGGGATTTTTTGTTTACATATCAATTGTTTTGCCGCTGAAAATTTCTTTATAATTCTCGTTGCAGGTGAGGAAGATCACCTGATGTTTTTCGGCACATTTTTTGATAAGTTCACAGGATTTTGCGGTGCGCTCCGCGTCCATATCGGTGAAAGGATCGTCAAAAACGATCACGCCGCCGCCGTCGGGAAAGAGATGATCAAGCACAGCAAGGCGAAACGCAAGGGAAACTGTTTCTTTCGTTCCTTCGGAAAGCTTTTCGTAATCAAGCTTGCTTTTCCCGCTGTAGATTTCCATTTCAAGTTTTTCTTCATCCGGAAATTCCGAAGAGATTCTTTCGCCGGAAATAATTCCGAGATATTCCGTAAAACTTTCGGAAAGTTTTTCCATTGGGTTTTTGCGGAATTCCTCGCGAACTTCGGCAAAAACCTTTTTGATATGGATCCAATGTTTAAGAAGGCTGTTTTTTTCGTTGAAAATTCTTTCAGCTTCCTCAAGGGCGGTTCTTGGATCCGGATGGCTTTCGATATAGCTGCCAAGGTTTACGGAAGCGGTTGTTTTTATTCCGGAAGCGGTTTCGCATCTTTCGCCGGCAAGATCAACGGAATCTTTGAGCTTTTTGAGATAAGCCTGAGGTTCGGAAATGTTCAGATATTCCTCCGGAATATTTTCCGCTTCTTTTTCCGATTCGATATAAGCATCGATTTCTTCCCTGCATTTTATGATTCTTTGGGAAAGCTTTTCGGGTTTTTCATAATTGTTTTCAAAAGAAGTTATGATAGCTTTGCTTCCGGCGATGAAATCATTTATGTCACAGCCTTTGCAAATTTTATGGATATCGTTTTCAATCTCCTCGGCTCTGCGGATTTCTCCATCAATGGAAAGAGCTTCGCTTTCAAGGTTTTCAAAGGGAACAAAACCGGTGATCCGTTCAAGGCGCATCTCTTTTGTTTTTATTCCGTTTTCAATGGCAGTATAGTTTTTTTCGAGTTTTTCAAGAGAATCGATATCGGAAACACCGTATTTCGCAAACAGTTCGCCGAGCTGTGCATGGCTTTTGATGATGTCCTGCTCGGCTTCCTCAAAATTGATGTTTCCGGGAGTGAGCTGAATTTCCATAACGCCGGGAATCCTGAGGATAACCGCTTCGGTGATTTCAAAGTTCTTTCCGCCTTTGTAAAGATTTTCTCCGGTGAGGATCGAGATTATTTCAAGGTTGTTTTCACCGAAGGTTTTTATTGCGGCAGAAAGGTTGATTCCGCAGAGCTTTGCATTATATGTGAGAATTTTTGCTTCCGTTGCTTTGGCGGTGATTATTTCTCTTTCGGTGGGGCAGCGCATTTCCTCAAGTTTCTTTTTAAGTTCGGAAATTTCTTCAAAAACCGGTTTTGCTTCGTTATATTTTTCAATAATTTCGCAATCTTTTTTTTCTTTCGCAAGAGTTTCGGCGTTTTTAAGATTTTTTACGGTCTCGGGCCATTTTTTAAAATCCGACTCAAGTCTTTCAAGGTCGGAACGGATCCTTACAAAATTCTTTTTCCGTTCGCCGCGGGCTCCGAGAAAATTTACAAACTCAACGAAATTTCCGTATTCTTCTTCGGCTTCGTTTTTTGCGGCTTTTGCGGTTTTGAATTTTGATTCCGCTTCCGAAACGGATTTTTCAAGTTCGGAAATTTTTTCGATAATTTCTTTTGCGTCAAGGAAGTCGTAGTATGCTTTATGAACTTCGCCGATTCCGGCGGACCATCTTGCGGGTCTTTTTACCGGGGCGCAAAGTTCTCTGTCCCAATGTTTTCCTTCAAGTTCCTCGATTTTTTTATCAATGGCTTTTTCGATGTTTTCCGCAGAAATTCCGTCGCTTTCGGAAAAGGCCTTTGTTACGATTTCGGTTATCTCTTTTTTTGCATCGGTGTTTTCGGAAGAATCGAGGATATTGCGAAGAGAAATATCCGTGTTGTGCTGGGAAGAAAGGAGCATTTCGGAATATATTCCTTCGCCGTAGCAAAGAGCTTTTTTAAGTTCGGAATTTATTTCGGCTTGGTTTTTTATCATTCCGGAAGGAGCGGAAAGCTTGCAGACCGGATCGTCGCCCCATTCTTTTGTGATTATATATTCTCCGTCTTCGGCTTCGAAAACAATTTTTCCGTGTATATATCCGTTTTTGGAGTTGCTGCCTTTAACTTCGCCGGGAAAATATCTTGAAATAAATTCCTTATCTCTTCTTCGGTCGGTTTTGGCGTCCTGAAAAAATGTGCGGGAAATAAGGTTGACGATGGTGCTTTTTCCGCTTTCGTTTTTTCCGTAAATAACGTTTATTCCGTCATTGAAAGTGAAGTCTTTGTCGCGGATTCCGGCAAACTGTTCGGTAGAAACTTTTTTGATTTTCATTTTCTTTTTTCTCCTTTCAGTTCGCTTAAAAGTTCATAAACAAGCTGGGCTTCTTTCGGTTCTTCAAGAAGCGCGGAAAGAACGGACGCGGAAAGGGATGTTTCGGCAAATTCGGAATCGATAAGTTCCTTGGAGATAAGCCGGCTGAGAGCGCTGTCATCATAGCTTGCGCTTACAAAACGGGAAAGAGAGCTTTCGATCATTCTTCGGCGATTTTCGTATTCATCAGTATCAACGGTTCCGGAAACGATCATTCCGTCGATGACACTTTCGTTTTCAAAGGAAGAAAGTTCCCGTTCAAGGATTTCTTCGGCTTTTCCTGCGGAAAGTTTTATTTCCGGGCGGTAAAAGCGGATATTGCCGGAGAGGAATTTTTTTGCCTTGATTTTTTTATCTTCTCCGATTTCGATAATGAAGCAGCAGCCTTCGGTGTTTGTGGCGACATCCTGCTGGACGTGGCTTCCGGCGTTGAAGATTTTTCCGGATTCGGAAAAGTTTTCGGTAAGATTATCGGGGAAGGGGACGTGGGTGTGTCCGATAAGCCATGCGTCAACCGGAATCTCATCAAGTTCTTTCTTCGTCATCAGGAAATATTTTCCTTCATTGTCGATAGTTTCGCCTTCAACGGCGCCGTGAGCAATGCCTATGCGGAAGGCTTTGTCGGGAACGATATTTTCGTCTTTTATCCAGCCAAGGTTGTTTGCGCCCGGTTCGGAATGTTTCGACATGCAGAAAGCAGGATAGATAACAACTTCGTCGTCGCCGGAAAAAATTCTGTGGGTTTTATATTCGTTGAGAAGCATAACGTTGTGGCAGGAATCGGAAACGGCCCTGAAATCTTTCCAGACTTTTGCGTCCTCGCTGTAATAATCGTGGTTTCCGGGAAGAACGGCAACTGTTCCGCTGAATTCCGAAAGGATATTGAGAAGGGAGGATATGTCCTTTTTTGCAATTCCGGAAACATTTTCAAAAAGGTCGCCGGTTATTACAAAAAGGCCGCATTCCTCTTCGTTTGCTTTTTCGACCATTTTTTTGAAAGCCGAAATTCGTTTTTCGGCAAGAAAAGCGGCTTTTTCACCGTATTTCGCATATTTGAGACCGATGTGGTTATCTCCGGTCATAAAAATTTTAAGCATTTTTGCACCTCCGGAAAATGAAGTGGTTACGGTTTAATTATACAGCAATATATGATGAGTTTCAAACCCGTTGCGAAAATTTTGCGTTTTTTAAAAAATCCGCATGCTCATGAGAAAAAAGGAGCTTTCCGTTTTCGGAAAGCTCCTTTTTAAAGTTGGGTCATTACAAAACAAGTGAAGGCGGGGAATAGGTTCTTGCGGCAAGTTCTTTGTCAAGAAGATACAGGCTTCTGGGGTCGGTTCCGAAAAGTTCCATTTTGGAAATAAGTCCGTTCGCGTTGGTTTCCTCTTCGCCCTGTTCTTTAATGAACCAGTCAAGAAACTGCATGGTACGGTAATCTCTGACTTCTTCTGCGGCGGAATAGATATCGTTGATAAGAGAAGTTACGTATTCCTCGTGTTCAAGGCCGGCTTTCAGGACATCCGTTCCGTTTTCAAAAACCTTGTCAGGTTTTGCGATAGATTCAAGGGTCACGGGCTGACTTTCGTTCTGGAGATACTGATAGAACAGCATTGCGTGGTCCCGTTCCTCCTGTGCCTGGATCAGATACCAGTTTGCAAAACCGTCAAGGCCTTTTGATTTGAAAAAGTTTGAAAAATCAAGATAGAGATATGCGGAATAAAACTCTTTGTTGATCTGCCGGTTAAGCAGATCATGCACTTTTTTGTTCATCATATCAATAAGCCTCCGTTTATTGCGATCAGACTTCGGCTTTCCAAAGTCCGTGAAGGTTGCAGTAAGCATACACTTCAAGGGGTTTTTCGTCATGGAGAGCGAAAACAGCTTTCGGTGCTTCGCCGGGTTCAAGGTTTTTGCGATAGCCGCCTTTGTCGGTTCTGAGATAGATCCAGAGTATGCTGTGTTCTTCGGCCATGGGATGTTCGACGGAACCGACGGTTACTTTTACAAGGTTTTCGCTGATTTCAACAACGGGAACGTGTTTTTCGTGGCTTGCTTCAACAACTCCCGGAACAAGGGCAGTCATTTTCTGTCCGCAGCACATGACCGGGACTTTGGAATCGTTTATCATTTCAACAACATTTCCGCAATGTTCGCAAATATAAAATACGTTTTTTTCGTTCATTATAATTTCCTCCGAATTTTGTTTTTATTTAAAAAGTTGGGTAATTTTCTTCTGTGATTCGTATTTTAGCAGATTGAAAAATGTTTTTCTGTGATTTTGTCACACAAAAAATGAAAATTTAAAAATTATTGATGAAACCGGAAAGAAAAAATGTTAAAATGGATAACATAAAGGAAGGCGGTTTTTGTATTATGAAAGATAATTGGAAAAATGAAATCCCGACTGCGATTCTTGCCGGAGGACTTTGCGGAATCATAGCTCTTCTCGGTCTTATTTTCGTTGCGCCGGAAAGATGGTATCTTTCCTTTGTGGTTGCTCTTTTTATGGGAGCGGTGGTTTTTTATAAATCTGTTTCGGATAAAAAGAAAAATTCGGGGAAATATGAAAGGGACGAAAATCTTGTTGATTTTCCCTATATTTTTTCTGCGGAAGGATATCTCAGAAGGGAATCCGACAGGGACGCGAAATTCTATTTCGGAAAAGACGAAATCGGCGTGATTTATTATAAAAACGTAAAACCGGTTTTTGAAAGCTTTGAAAAAGAAAAAATAAAAGCGGGATATTTCGACCGCTGCGGTTGGTTTTCGATCGTTTTTGAGGACAGAAAAACAAGAATCGTTATCCCGAAAGGAAAAGCGGAACAGGCGGCGGAAGTCCTTGATGAGATTTTGAAAAACAACTGAAAAATAAAAAATTTCAAGGCGGTTTTTGTAACCATTATTGCCTTGACACACCATATCTATTATGTTATTATATAAAAAATAAATCTTTAAAAGACGATACAGAGAGATCGGCAAGATTGTATATATTGTGTTCCGGCGCAGTGGATGTTTTTGCAGTGCCGTAATTTTGTATGCATTTCCGCCGGCGAATTCTATTCGTCTGCGGATTTTTTATTTGAAAGGATTTTTCAATAATGGACAGTGCTTACGAAAACAAAAAAATTGAATTCAAATCCGAATTTTCCGAAAACGCTTTCTTCGCAGAAGTTTCTTCCGAGGAAGAGGGCTTTGTTTTCGATTTCTCAAAATATGCCGTATTCCCCGGTTTTTGCGATGTGCATGTGCATTTTCGTGAGCCGGGGTTTTCTTATAAGGAAACAATAAAAACCGGTTCAATGGCTGCGGCAAAAGGCGGATACACTTCGGTCTGCACGATGCCTAACCTTAACCCGGTTCCGGATTCTTCCGAACATCTTAAAGAACAAACCGATATCATCGAGCGGGACGCGGTTATCGAAGTTTTGCCCTATGCCGCAATAACGATCGGCGAAAAAGGAGAAGAACTTGTGGATATGGAATCCCTTGCGGAAAAAGTAATCGCTTTTTCCGACGACGGAAGAGGGGTCCAGAGCGAAGAAATGATGCGCGAAGCAATGCTCCGTGCAAAAGCTCTTGGAAAAATGATCGTTGCTCACTGTGAAGTCAACGAACTTCTTCGCGGCGGATACATCCACGACGGAGATTACGCAAAGGAACACGGACACAGAGGAATCTGCAGCGAAAGCGAATGGAAACAGATCGAACGCGACCTTCGCCTTGCGAAAGAAACCGGTTGTTCTTACCATGTCTGCCACATTTCCACAAAGGAAAGCGTTGATATAATCAGAAAGGCAAAAGCCGAAGGCGTTGACGTAACCTGTGAAACCGGACCGCATTACCTTGTTATGGATGATTCCGATTTGCAGGAAGAGGGAAGATTCAAAATGAATCCGCCCCTCAGAGGCAAAGCGGACAGGGAAGCGCTTATCGAAGGAATCAAAGACGGAACCATCGATATGATCGCAACTGACCATGCGCCTCATTCCGCGGAAGAAAAATCGAAAGGTCTTGAAAAATCGCCTTTCGGAATAACCGGAATTGAAACCTGTTTCCCGGTTGTTTATACAAAGCTCGTTAAAACCGGAATAATCACCCTTGAAAAAGCCATTGAACTTTTGGCGATAAACCCAAGAAAACGTTTCGGAATCAGACAGGGAAACGATTTTACGGTATGGGATCTTGAGGCTTTGGAAAAAGTTGAACCGGAAAAATTCATTTCCATGGGAAAAGCAACACCTTTTGAAGGTTGGGAACTTTTCGGAAAATGTATGTTAACCGTCAAAGACGGACAAATTGTTTATAAATAATTTTCACATATAAAACGAAGGAGAGCGAAAACGAATGGCAAAAAGAACGGACATCAAAAAAATCCTCATCATCGGCTCCGGCCCTATCGTAATCGGACAGGCTGCGGAATTTGACTATGCAGGAACCCAGGCATGCCTTGCGCTTAAAGAAGAAGGCTATGAGGTTGTTCTTTGCAACAGCAACCCCGCAACCATTATGACCGATACGCTTATTGCGGATAAGGTCTATATGGAGCCCCTTACTCTTGAATACATCGCAAAAATCATCCGCCACGAAAGACCCGACGCAATCGTTCCCGGAATCGGCGGACAGACCGGACTTAACCTTGCAATGCAGCTTGAGAAGAAAGGCATTCTTAAAGAATGCAGAGTAAACCTTCTCGGAACCAGCAGCGAGAGTATTGAAAGAGCGGAAGACCGCGAACTTTTCAAGGAACTTTGCCAGTCCATCGGCGAACCCACCATTCCTTCCGAAATCACCTATAACCTTGAAGAAGCAAAAGGCGCAGCGGAAAGAATCGGATATCCGGTAGTTCTCCGTCCCGCATTCACCCTTGGCGGAACCGGCGGCGGTTTTGCAAACAACGAAGAAGAACTTGTTGAAATCGGAAGAAACGCATTCAAACTTTCTCCCGTTCACCAGGTCCTTATCGAAAAGAGCGTTAAAGGTTATAAAGAAATCGAGTTCGAGGTAATGCGCGATTCCGAGGATAACGCAATCACCATCTGCGGAATGGAAAACGTTGACCCTGTCGGCGGTCATACCGGCGACTCCATCGTTGTTGCTCCTATCATGACCCTTTCCGATCACGATATGAAAATGCTCAACGATTCCGCAATCAAACTTATCCGCGAACTTAAAATCGAAGGCGGATGCAACGTTCAGTTTGCTCTCAACCCGAATTCCAGCGAATATTACCTTATCGAAGTCAACCCCCGTGTTTCCCGTTCTTCCGCACTTGCTTCCAAAGCAAGCGGATTCCCCATTGCAAAAGTTACCGCAAAAATTGCTGTCGGCATGACTCTTGATGAAATCGAACTTGCCGGAACCACCGCAAAAACCGAACCTTCCCTTGATTATGTAATTGCAAAACTTCCTCGTTTCCCCTTCGATAAATTTGCTTCCGCACCCAATACCCTTGGAACCCAGATGAAAGCAACCGGCGAAATCATGGGAATCGGTTCCAACCTTGAGGAATGTCTCCTCAAAGGTGTACGCTCTCTTGAAACCGGCGTCTGCCATTTCTACCTCAAGAAATTCGACGGCATGAGCACCGAGGAAATTTACAAATATATCGAACAGTTCCGTGATGACAACATCTTCGGAATTGCGGAACTTATCCGCCGCGGCGAAACCACCGCAAAACTCCACGAAGTCACCAAAATCACCGAATTCTTCCTTAAAGCTGTTGAAAACATCATCAGGATGGAAGCAAAGGTAAAAGAAAACGTCAAAAGCGAGGAAGTTCTTCTTGAAGCAAAGAAAATGGGCTTCTCCGATGAATTTGTGGCAAAACTCTGGAATTGCCCCGAGATCGAAGTTTTCAATTTCCGTAAAGAAAAGAACATGTTCCCGGTTTACAGAATGGTCGATACCTTCCATTGCGGAGCATATATCCCTTATTTCTATTCCTCCTATACCGGAGAAAACACCTCCATCGTAACCGACAAGAAGAAAATCATCGTTCTCGGTGCAGGTCCTATCCGTATCGGACAGGGTGTTGAATTCGACTATTCCACCGTTCACGCAGTAACCACCATCAAAAAATCCGGTTACGAAGCAATCATCATCAACAACAACCCCGAAACCGTTTCCACCGACTACACCACCAGCGACAAGCTCTATTTTGAACCGCTTACTCCCGAAGATGTAATGAACATCATCGAGCTTGAAAAACCCGAAGGCGTAATCGCTTCCCTCGGCGGCCAGACCGCAATCAACCTTGCAGAACCGCTCCGCGACAGAGGCGTCAGGATCATCGGTACCGACTGCGACGCAATCGAAAGAGCGGAAAACCGCGACAGCTTTGAAAAAATCCTTGAGGAGCTCAATATTCCTCAGCCTAAAGGCAAAGCTGTTACCAATATCGAAGACGGATGCAAGGCTGCCGCAGAGGTCGGATATCCCGTTCTCGTAAGACCTTCCTTCGTTCTCGGCGGAAGAGCAATGCAGATAGTCGCAACCGAAGCACAGCTTCGTCAGTATCTTAAAACCGCGGTTGAACTTGGCGAAGACAAACCTGTTCTTGTCGATAAATATATCTTCGGAAAAGAAGTTGAAGTTGACGCGATCTGCGACGGAATCGACGTTTTTGTACCCGGAATCATGGAACTTGTTGAAAGAACCGGTATCCACTCCGGCGACTCCATAAGCGTATATCCCACCTTCAGCATTTCCGATAAAGTTAAAGGCACAATTCTTCAGTACGCTAAAAAACTCGGTCTTGGAATCGGAATCATCGGTCTTTACAACATCCAGTTCATTGTTGACGAACACGACGACGTTTATATCATCGAAGTTAACCCCCGTTCTTCCAGAACCGTTCCGTTCCTTTCCAAATCCACCGGTTACAGCCTTGCGGATATCGCAACGGAAGTAATCCTTGGAAAGAGCCTTAAAGAACAGGGAATCTTCGGAATCTATCCGGACGAAAAGAAGAGATGGTACGTAAAAGTTCCGGTATTCTCCTTCAACAAGATCCACGGACTTGACGCTTACCTTTCTCCCGAAATGAAATCCACCGG
>JAZTXW010000092.1:0-8435 GCA_045636625.1 Oscillospiraceae bacterium | reverse complement strand
TCCGGAAAACCACCGCTATCTTTCCGATCTCCTCGGATATGTTGCGGTCGGCGCGCGTTCTGTCGAGGATCAGCACCACCGCTTAATCGCCAGCGGAATCGATGTTCCGGTCGGCATGAAAAACCCCACAGGCGGGGACCTTTCCGTTATGGTGGACTCCATCACCGCCGCCCAGACTCCGCACAACTTTGTTTACCGCGGCTGGGAAGTTCAAAGCGGCGGCAACCCTCTTGCCCATGCTATTCTCCGCGGTTACGTTGACAAACAGGGCAACAGCCACCCCAACTATCATTACGAGGACCTTCAAAGGGTTTTCAGGCTTTATTCCGAAGGCGATTTTGAAAACCCTGCGGTTATAGTTGACTGCAATCACGCAAACTCCGGAAAACAGTGGATTGAACAGATCAGAATCGCAAAAGAAGTTATGTACAGCCGCAGATATAACAGCGATATAGAAAAAATGGTGAAAGGTTTTATGATCGAAAGCTATATCGAAGACGGCTGCCAGAAAACCGGCGACGGAATTTACGGAAAATCCATAACCGACCCCTGCCTCGGTTGGGAAAAGACCGAAAAGCTCATTTACGAACTTGCGGAAAAAGTTTAATAAAAAGAAAAGCGGAAGATTTTTAAAAATCTTCCGCTTTTTTGCAACAATTTTTCCTCTTTTATACACTATTATATTGAACGGACATTTACGGCTAAATTTAGAGAAGCGTTTTATTGATTTCTTTTGAATTTTCAGCTATAATGTTCTTGCGACACATTTTAATAATCCTCCTAGCAAGGGAATACTATTTGATAAAAATGTATTCCTTCGCCTTGCTATGAGGAAAAATGTGTCGCAGCATTGAGGGAAGCATTTTTCATGCGTCCCTTAATGGGACGCATTTTTTATTATAAAGGAGCTGATACCGTTGAAAAAACTTTTTGCATTTGTTCTGATTTTTTCTCTTTTGCTTTCCGGCTGCGGAAAAACCGAATCCCCGGAAACTTCTGAACCGAAAGAACAGATTGCGGAACTTGAACAGTCTGCTTCCTGAACCGAAGGAGAATCTTCCGAAACGGAAATTTCTTCTGTTCCCGAGGAAGAACAGGATTCCATGACATTCAAGCTTGGTTCGGAAGGAGAAATCGTTGAACTTTTTCCCGGAGATTCCATAGGCGAATGGGTTTTGACAAAACTTGACGTTGATTACCGCCCCGAAATAGATTGGACAAATTCTATCGAAGCAGAATTTTCCGGAACTGTTGAGCTTAAAGGACATATTGAACGTGACCCAATGGCAGAGCTTGCCTATGATTTTATAATCGACAGATGCGAATATGACAGAATGCCCTTCCTTGTTTCAAAAGATTTCAAAGAATTCCGCGGATGGTTTCTGCTTAATATTCCCGAAGGAATTGAAAATTCTCCCGAACTCGATTTCGGCGAAACTCTTCCCTGCAAAATAACAATAAGCGGTTTCAGAATAAATTGCGCATATACCGAAACTGCCGATGGCGCAGATGTTATTAAAATCGAACCTCTCTCCAAAGAAATTCCCGCTCTTTATGAAGAAATGATTCTCAATTTCGGCGCAAAAGTTAATGAATCCGGAGAATTGGTTGTCAAAAAAGGAGTAAACTTTTATTATGACGTTGTCGGTGTTTCGGATTATCTGCTCGAAGATCCGATCCGTTTTCATTCCTGGGCCATGTCACGAAGCGATATAATCACCAAAGTCGAAGTTTCGCTTCCCGGATTCAGCGATAAAGTTTACGCTTATCCTGCCGAAATTTTTGAAAGCGAAGTTTTTAAATATTTCGGCAGAACGGCAGAAAGCCTTCGCGTGCCCGGATTTTATTATGAAGAGCAGAATTGCTATTTTCTTGACGGACATGGCGGAATCGGAGAAATTCCGTTTATCGTTGTGAACAGCATTGAAGAAAATGATGATATGGTAACTTTCCATATTACTCTAAATTATGAATTTGACAACGACCGCAACATGGCTCTCACCGTAAAACTTCTTTCGGACGGCGGATATAACTACGTAAGCTATCTTCCGGAATGATTTCAAAAGAAAAAAGCCTGCCTTCCGGCAGGCTTTTTTTGAGGTTTACAAAAGCACTGAAATATATTATAATTTTGTTATAAATTTATCAGGAGGTTTTCACCCTATGAAACTTGAAAACAAAGTTGCAATCGTAACCGGCGGCGCAATGGGAAACGGACTTGGAATCGTAAAAGTTTTCCTTAAATACGGCGCAAAGGTCGCGATTTTTGATTACAGCGAAAAAGTTACCGAAGTCGCCGAATCTTTTAAGGCAGAAGGTTATGACGTTCTCGGATATCTCTGCGACGTTCGCGACAACGAAGCTATCAAAGCAAACGTTGCCGACGTTATCGAAAAATTCGGCACTGTTGATATCCTCGTCAACAACGCAGGTATCGCATGGCTTGATACCTTTATGAACACCGACGACAAACTCCGCGATGCACATTTTGACATCAATATCAAAGGTTCCTGGAACATGGCAAAAGCGGTTGTTCCCACCATGATGGAAAAGAAAAAAGGCGCAATCGTAAACCTTTCTTCCGTAACCGGTCCTCTTGTTGCAGACCCGGGCGAAGTCGCTTACGCAACCACAAAAGCCGCTCTTATGGGCTTTACCAAAGGTCTTGCGGCAGAAATGGTTCCCTACGGAATCCGTGTTAACGCAATCCAGCCCGGATACATCATGACCCCCATGGTTGAAGGCATTGCCGAAGCTTCCAACGCTTCCGACCCGGAAAGCGTTATTAACGGAATCGGTTCCGGAATCCCCATGGGAAGACTTGGCACCATTGAAGAACTTGGCGAACTTGCCGCTTTCCTTGCTTCCGATGAATCCTCCTATATCACCGGCCAGGGAATTGTTATCGACGGCGGTTCCACCATGCCCGAAACTTCCAGCGTCGGCGTAACCGAATAATTCACGTGCTCGAAAAAGAAAAAGCCGTGCTCAAAATTGAGCACGGCTTTTTTATTACCATTTTCCGTTCATTTCAGTAAGAAGGTCGTTCTGGATTTTCCAGAGCTTCGGAGAAAGGTCAACATAATATTTATGGGGATATTCAAAACGTTTCATCTCTTCCCAAAGGGTATCGACCTGCTCTGCGCAGTATCTGCGGATTTCCTGAATGGAAGGAGATTCATAAACGCATTCGCCTTTTTCAAAAATCGGAACAAGCATCTGTTTTGCTTCAACGTTGGAAAGGGTCTTTTTCTTCCAGGTTGCCTGGGGGTCAAAAATTTCGATATCCTCTTCGGTATTCGGGGCTTCTTCGTCATAAAGAGCGATATAATCCGCAACCGCTTTTCCGTTTTCTTTGGAATAGAAGCGATAGAAGGTCTTGAAATCCGGAATTGTGATCTTTCCGACGGATTCGCTTATTTTTATAACCGGTTTAAGTTCCCCTTCGCGTTCGACCGCAGCAAGTTTATAAACACAGCCGAAAACAGGGTCGCTTTTTGCGGTGATAAGGTTTTCGCCGACGCCGAAGCTGTTGATGGAAGCTCCCTGAATGATAAGGTCGCGGATGATATATTCATCAAGGGAGTTTGATGCAACGATTCCGCAGTCCGGGTAGCCTGCTTCATCAAGCATTTTTCTTGCTTTTACGGAAAGATATGCGATGTCGCCGGAGTCTATTCTTACGCCTTTGGGACGGATTCCAAGGGGTTTGAGAACTTCGTCAAAAACTTTTATTGCGTTGGGAATACCGGATTTGAGTACGTTATAGGTATCCACAAGAAGGGTGCAGTTGTTGGGATAGGTTTCCGCATAAGCTTTGAAAGCTTCGTATTCGGAACCCATAAGCTGTACCCAGCTGTGCGCCATGGTTCCAACTGCCGGAACACCGTAATCTCTGTCTGCCATTGCACATGCGGTTGCGGAAACGCCGCCGATATATGCCGCTCTTGCGCCAAGAACCGCCGCATCCGCGTTCTGGGCTCTTCTGGAACCGAATTCCATGACCGGTCTTCCCTGCGCCGCGCGAACGATCCTGTTTGCTTTGGTCGCAATAAGGCTCTGGTGGTTTGCAATAAGGAGCACAACCGTTTCTATAAACTGTGCCTGGATAGCCGGTCCTTTGATTACCATAATGGGTTCGCGGGGGAAAATCGGAGTTCCCTCCGGAACGCACCATACATCGCAGGCAAATTTAAAATTGCGGAGATAATCGAGGAAGGTTTCGGAAAAACAGTTTTTCGAACGGAGATAATCGATATCTTCTTCGGTAAAGCTAAGATTTTTGAGATAATCGATAAGCTGTTCAAGTCCTGCAAAAATCGCAAAACCTCCGTTATCCGGAATAGTGCGGAAGAATACGTCAAAAACCGCAACGGTATCGCCCATACCTTTTTCAAGGTATCCGTTCATCATTGTGAGTTCATAAAAATCCGTGAGCATACTGAGATTTCTTTCATCACGTTTCATAAAAATCACTCCTTTTGCCCAAATAAAAAAAGGGCGGAATTATTCCACACTTAATATTAGCACTATTTTTAAATTTTTTCAATGTTTGTTGATTTGGATTATATTGAAAAAAATAACCCTACTGATATAATATAGACAGACAGATAAATCTGAATTTGTAGGGAGAATTAAACAATGAAAATCTACGACATTTCCCAAGAAGTTTTCAGTTGTCAAGTGTATCCGGGTGACCCGGCTCCGAAGAAAAAAATTCTCAAATCCATGGAAAAAGGTGAGGTATATAATTTGACGGCATTTGATATGTGTACGCACAACGGCACACATATAGACGCACCGTTCCATTTTATCAAAGATGGAAAAACTGTGGATAAAATCTGCTTAGAGGCATTTGTGGGAATGACTTATGTGGCAAAACATCGTGGAGTTGTCACCGGCGATGATGCTGTAGGAATAATTGAAAAAGCTAAAAAACAGAATCCGGAAGCGGCAAAAAGACTTTTGATCAAAGGTGATATAGAAATATCATTAGAGGCTGCAAAGGTATTTGCATCTTCGGATATTCTGCTTTTGGGAAACGAACCCCAGACAATCGGACCTCAAGATGCGCCAATGGCAGTACATCTTGTTCTTTTGGGCGCTGACGTTATCTTGCTTGAAGGAATTCGTTTGTCAGAGGTACCTGAAGGTGTTTATTTTTTAAATGCTGCACCGCTGAATTTATCAGATGCGGACGGTTCACCCTGCAGAGCCGTATTGATAGATTTTGAAGAGTAAATTCCAATATATCAAACAAAAAAGGAGGCTAAAAAAGCCTCCTTTTTTGTTTTGTTAAATTGCGCCGATTCCGCCGATAAATTCGCGGACTCTTTCGTGTTTCGGATTTTCGAAAATATCTTCGGGGGAACCTTCCTCAAGGATCTTTCCTTCGTCCATGAAGATGATTTTGTTAGCAACGTCCCTTGCAAAGGTCATCTCGTGGGTTACGACGATCATGGTCATGTTGCTGTCCGCAAGGGATTTTATAACTTACAGAACTTCGCCGGTAAGTTCCGGGTCAAGGGCGGAGGTAGGTTCATCGAAACAAAGGATGTCCGGTTTCAGCGCAAGCGCTCTTGCAATGGCAACGCGCTGCTGCTGACCGCCGGAAAGCTGATGGGGATAAAAATCCAGTTTATCTGAAAGACCGACTTCAGCAAGAAGCTCTTTTGCTTCCGCTTCAATTTCTTCTTTTATCTGTTTTTTGTTGTGCTTATATTCCGGATTTTCTTTTTCAAGAAGTTCCTTAGCAAGCATAACGTTTCCGAGAACGGTATATTGCGGGAAAAGGTTGAAGTTCTGGAAAACAAGCCCGAAATGAAGACGCTTTTTACGAATTTCGCTTTCGTTTGTGCTGTTTTTTACGGAAGCATCGAAAAGCGTTTCTCCGTTGACGATAATTTCACCTTCGTTGGGTGTTTCAAGAAAGTTTATGCAGCGAAGAAGGGTTGTTTTTCCGTTTCCGGAAGAACCGATCACCGCCATAACGTCGCCTTTTTCAAGCGAAAAATCTATGCCTTTAAGAACTTCAAGTTCGCCGAAATTCTTTTTTAAATTTTTAACTTCAAGAATAGCCATTTTTACACCTTAAAATAATCCATTTTCTTTTCAAGCCAACCGAGGAAAATTGTAAGAAGTCCGCTGAACAGAAGATAATAAACGCCGGTGAAGAACAGCGGCCAGATGATTCCTTCGGATTTGATGAAGTTCTGTCCGTTCCACATAAGTTCATAAACCGCGATAACACGGACAAGAGAAGTATCTTTAACAAGAGTTATAACTTCGTTTCCCATGGGAGGAATTATACGTTTTATAACCTGCATAAGAACAACCTTGAAGAAAATCTGGCTTTTCGTCATGCCAAGAACTTCTCCCGCTTCATACTGTCCTTTCGGGATTCCTTCTATTCCGCCGCGGTAAATTTCGGAAAAATAGCAGGCATAGTTGAGAATAAAAGCGATCATTGCGGCAATAAATCTTCCCGTTGCGCCGCTTCCCCACCAGTTATTGCCAAGAATAATTCCCGG
The DNA here is from genome assembly GCA_045636625.1 of Oscillospiraceae bacterium. Classification (GTDB taxonomy): domain Bacteria; phylum Bacillota; class Clostridia; order Oscillospirales; family Ruminococcaceae; genus UMGS1668. The sequence goes on along the minus strand of JAZTXW010000092.1, from coordinate 1,905 downwards.
ACCGTAATAAATTATAAGGAGCTGGAGCATAAGGGGAGTTCCGCGGATTACCCAGACAAGAAATTTATTGAACCAACGGATAATACCAATTCCACTCATGGAACCGAACGCAATTATAAGTCCGAGAGGGAGCGAACCCAGAAGGGTAAGAACAAATATTTCGAGGGATTTTATAAATCCGACGTTAAGGGAAGTAAGTACTTCGCTGATCTGTGCCCAATCAAGCGAAATGCTCATTAAAAGATTGGTGTTTTCGAACATTTTAACCTCGCCTTTTCACCAAGACAGGGAGCGCCGAGCTCCGACGTTCCCTGTCTTTGGTGTTATTACTATGTCTGAAAGGGGTTGCTTTGATTATTTAATGATTACGGATTCCTGTACGCCGTAAACTTTTGCGGTTTCAAGAACAATTCCGTCTGCGCATGCATCTGCCCAGAACTGGTTGAATTTTTCAACAAGGTCGCTGCCTTTTCTGAAGCCGACTACATATTCTTCGCTGGTAAGAGAAACGGTGTATGCAAGGTCAGGATAACCGGTGCCTTCACCGATCATTGCGCCGGCCATAAGAAGGTCGATTACGCATGCATCAGAGGTTCCTGCTGCAACTTCCATAAGAGCGTCGCTCTGGTATGCAACCTCGGTGAAATTAAGGCCGAGAGCTTCAACGGTTTCTTTACCTGCGGAACCTGCTTCAACTGCAAATGCAAGATCTGCAAGGGAAGCTTCGTCCTGATACTGATCAGCAACGTCTGCTTTAACTACAACAACCTGTGCGTTTTTGCAATAAGGATCGGAGCATCCCATTGCTTCTTTAACTTTATCGGTAAGAGTCATGCCGTTCCAAACAACGTCGATGCTCTTGTTTTCAAGTTCAAAAATTTTGTTATCCCAGTCGATTACGATGAATTCAACTTCAACGCCAAGATATTCAGCAAATTCTTTTGCCATGTCTGCGTCAAAACCGATCCATTCGCCGTTTTCGTCCTGATAATCCATCGGAGCGAAATCGGTGATGCCAACTACGATTTTTCCGTTGTTGGTAATGTATTCAAGGTCGGATGCGGGTTCTTCTGCTCCGCAAGCGGAAAGGGAAAGTACAAATACGAGAGCGAGTATAACAGCGATAAGTTTTTTCATTTTAAGTTCCTCCAAAAATTTAAGTTTTTCGTTTTTGATGTTTTTTTATATTTTCATTTAAAAGCATCAATGTCGGTGTCGCCTAAAAATTGAAGGATTTTTTAATATTGCGGTCATCTTCGTTGCCTCCGTTTGTTTTACTGTGTTATCATAGTAACACTTTAACTCAATAAAGTCAATAGCAAAACACAAGTTTTTCAAAAAAATTTTTTCTTTTGACAAAAAAACAAAAAATGTCTTCCCCGTTAAACGGAACCCGGTATGAAAAAAGAGCCGCTGCAAACCCAGCGGCTCTTTTTATGTATCATCTATTAAAGATTATTCTTCAACAGGAGCTTCTTCCTCTGCTTCTTCTTTTGCGGGAGCTTCGATAAGAGCTTTCATGGAGAAGGAAACGCGATGTTTGTCGAAATCAACATCAGTGATTTTAACGTCAACTTCCTGACCTACAGAAAGAACGTCTTCGGGTTTTGCAACGCGTTCGTGAGAAATCTGAGAAATGTGGATAAGACCATCGATGCCGGGGATAAGGTTAGCAAATGCGCCGAAAGCAGTCATGCTGACGATTTTTGCTTTTGCTGCGGTGCCGACAGGATAATCTCTCTTGAGGATTTCCCAAGGATTGTCTTCTTCTTTTTTGTAGCCGAGGCTGATTTTTTTGCTTTCTTTGTCAACGTCTTTTACGAATACTTCGAGAGTATCGCCTACGCTTACACCGTCAGCAGGTTTTGCAACGCGGAGCCAGGAAAGTTCGGAAACGTGAACCAT
>JAZTXW010000091.1:0-14097 GCA_045636625.1 Oscillospiraceae bacterium | reverse complement strand
TATCGCTGCTCTTACCGGTGCAACCCTTGTTTGCGATGATATCGGTCTTAACCTTTCCGAAGTTAAACTTAACCACCTTGGCTTTGCTAAAAAAGTTAAAGTTGACAAAGATAAAACCCTTATCGTTGACGGTGCAGGCACTAAAGAAGAAATTCAGGGCCGTATCGCTGTTATCAAAGCTTCTTACGAAACCGCACACAGCGATTATGACCGTGAGAAACTCCAGGAAAGACTTGCAAAACTTGTTGGCGGTGTAGCAGTTGTTAAATGCGGCGCAGCAACCGAGACCGAAGCAAGAGAAAAGAAACTCCGTATCGAAGACGCTCTCAACGCAACCAAAGCAGCTGTTGAAGAGGGTATCGTAGCAGGCGGCGGTGTTGCACTTGTTAACGTAATCGGCGAAGTTGAAAAACTTCTTGCACATACCTCCGGCGACGAAAAAACCGGTGTTGCAATTGTTGTTCGTGCTCTTGAAGAACCCATGCGTCAGGTTGCTGTAAACGCAGGTCTTGACGGTTCTGTTGTTGTCGATAAAGTCCGCCGTTCCAGAAAAGTTGGTTATGGCTTCAACGTATTCACCGAAGAATTCACCGACATGATCGAAGCAGGTGTTGTTGACCCCGTTAAAGTAACCCGCAGTGCACTCAACAACGCAGCATCCGTTGCATCCATGGTTCTTACCACCGAAAGCCTTGTAACCGAAATCCCCGAATATCAGGGCAGATTCATCAACGAGGTTCAGGAAAAAATGCACCAGGTTCCGAAACCCTCCGGCAACTGGTAATCAAAAGAATTGCTATTGAAAAGGCTTCCCGAAAGGGAATCCTTTTTTGTTTAATATTTGATTTTCATAAAACCCTTACATCCGATTTCGGAATAGGGGAGAAAACCGCAGGACTTATAAAACGCGACTGTTTTTTCTGTATCATCGGTAACAAGCTGAATCTGGTAAACATCCGGGTTCGAATTGAGCATAGTTTCAAGAAGTTTTGTTCCGATTCCTTTTCGCTGATATTCCGGAAGAACCAGAATATCCTGGATGAACAGCACGGAATACCCGTCACCTACAGCGCGGATTATTCCGACGAGTTTTTCTCCGGCGTAAGCACCGATGATTTTAAGCGAATGCTCAAATGCGTGCTCAAGCATTTCGGGCCGGTCTGTGTATGAGCACCAGCCGACGCTGTTATATAAATTTAAAATTTCTTCCGATTTATAGTTTTTATATTCGCTGATTTTTATATCCATAATAATCTCCTTTCTAAATGAATAATCATAGGAGAACAAAACGCAATCTCATATAAAACCTCCGGTTAAAAATTATAAAAAAGCCGCCTGAAAGGCGGCTTTTGTTTGTTTATTCTTCGGCTTTTCCAAGCTGACGGTCAAGCCAGGTTGCGGCAAGATCGAGAGCGGCATAGAGTCCTTCGCGTTCGGCACGTTTTACAACCATTTCGGTAGGTGCCGCGTTGGGGTCTGTGGACATCATCTGAAGGGTGATGTGACCGGCAACCTCGGTATCTGCGGCAGTTGTGGTGTTGTTGATCTGAAGCATAACAACATAAGCATCGCGCATATCGCCGTAATAAAGAATTTTTTTGCTGCGAACAAGGGGACGACCCTTGTAATTCATAAACTGTTCAGACATAGTTTCCTCCAAATAATCAATCGTTAAGATAATTTTTTACCAGAATCTGGAGAAGCTCATCACGGTCAATTCTGCGGATAAGGCTTCTTGCGTTATTGTGGGTGGTAACATAAGTCGGGTCTTCGGAAAGGATATATCCGACTATCTGGTTGATGGGGTTGTAGCCTTTCTGGCGGAGTGCATCATAAACAGTTGTAAGAATCGCTTTGATTTCTTTTTCTTTATCTTCTCTGATAGAAAAGGAAATAGTAGGTTCGTTCACGGAAAATCCTCCTCTCGTTTTTGCGTCTTTGCAAAACATAAAAATTATCACAAATATATTCTACATCAAAATTGATATTATAGCAAGAGATAGACCATAAAAAATTATTAAAATTTGATTAATAATATTTACATTTGCTATATGAATTGATTATGCGATATGATATAATGTTTTCAATAAATGTCGAAAAACTGAAATGGAGAGATAATATGGCAAAGCTTTATTTCAAATACGGCGCAATGGGAAGCTCAAAATCAGCCCAGGCGCTTATCGCAAAATATAACTATGAAGAACGCGGAATGAAAGTTTGGCTTATAAAACCGAAAACCGACACAAGGGACGGAGCGGAGATTATCAAATCCAGAATTGGACTTTATGCTGTTGCCGAACAGGTGGGTTCAGAAGACAGCATCAAAGAACTTTTTGCACAGCATAAAGACTGCAACGTTATTATTTCCGATGAATCTCAGTTTCTTGCTCCCGAACAGATCGATGAACTTCGCGACATTGTTGACGAAATGAATATTCCGGTAATGTGCTTTGGTCTTCGTACAGACTTTATTACAAAGCTTTTCCCGGGAAGCATGCGGCTTTTTGAAGTTGCCGATTCAATTTCCGAGATCAAAACCATTTGCGACTGCGGTTCAAAAGCAACCGTAAACGCAAGAATGGATGACAACGGAAAAGTTGTTACTGCTGGAGACCAGATCTGCCTTGGCGGAAATGACAGATATATCGCAATGTGCCATAAATGCTGGAAAAAGGCTATTGCAGAACAGAAATAAGGAGGAAACACAATGTCCAATAACTATCCTACCCCCCATATCAATGCTAAACCTGAGGATTTTGCAAAAACCGTACTTATGCCCGGAGATCCTCTTCGTTCCAAATTTATTGCTGAAAAATATCTTGAGGATGCAAAACTTGTAAATAACGTACGCGGAATCCAGGGATATACAGGTACATATAAAGGCGTTCCGGTTTCTGTTATGGCAAGCGGAATGGGTATGCCTTCCATGGGCGTTTACAGCTATGAACTTTTCAATTTCTTTGAAGTTGATAATATTATCAGAATCGGTTCCGCAGGCGGAATGGGACTTCCCGTAAGCACCATTGTTGCCGCACAGGGCGCTTGCACAACTTCAAGCTATGCATCCCACCACGAACTTCCCGGTGTGTTTGCTCCTATTGCTGATTTTGAACTTCTCAGCACCCTTGTTGAAACCGCAAAAGAAAAAAACGTCAATGTAAAAGTAGGTAACGTTGTTTCTTCTGACGTTTTCTATAAAGATGACCATATGGGTTACGTTGCAAAATGGCAGAAAATGGGCGTTCTTGCAGAAGAAATGGAATCCGCAGCGCTTTATCTTAATGCTGCAAGAGCAGGAAAAAGAGGACTTTGCGTTTGCACAATTACCGATGATATGATTACCGGAGAAGGTATCAGTTCCATGGATCGTCAGACAAAGCTCGATGAAATGATCACACTTGTTCTTGATACTGTTGTAAAATTCAGCAAAAAATAATTGAGCATCGGAGGAATTAATCCTATGTTTGTAATCGGAATTGCCGGAGGAACCGGAAGCGGAAAAACAACTTTTACAGATACTCTTGTAAACGAATTCAGAGAGAACGTTACTGTTATTCACCACGATAACTATTATAAAGTTCAGGATCACCTTACGTATGAAGAAAGATGCAAGACTAACTATGACCATCCAGATTCTTTCGATACGGAACTTATGATCGAACATATAAAGGCACTCAAAAACGGTGAGTCTGTTGAAGAACCGGTATATGACTATACTGTTCATAACAGAGATAAAAGCAAAACCATAACTCTTCGCCCCACGGAAATTCTTATTATTGACGGTATTCTTATACTTGAAAACAAGGATCTTTGCAACCTTATGGATATGAAGATTTTTGTTGATACTGATGCAGACATAAGACTTGGAAGAAGAATCCTCCGCGACATGAACGAAAGGGGAAGAAGCCTTGAATCTGTTCTTACTCAGTATCAGACGACAGTAAAACCGATGCATGAAAAATTTGTTGAACCCAGCAAAAAGAATGCGGATATCGTTATTCTTGAAGGCGGAAGAAACAAGGCTGCGATAGATCTTTTCTGTGGCTATATCAGAGAGTATATAAGCAAAAAATGATATTTTAGATAAAAAACGCACTGGAAAGTGCGTTTTTTTCTTGAAAAAATATAAAAATTTTATGTTTAATTATAAATCGACTTGAACTTGTTATTGTATTGTGATATATTAAAGGTACTGTGAAAAAATATTACACAGGGGAGGAAAATAAAAATGAAAAAAATTATTGCACTTCTTCTCGCTCTCGTTATGATGCTCTCTCTCGCAGCATGCGGAACTGAGCCCGAACAGCCTGAAGAACCCGAAGTACCCGGCGAAGAAACCGAAGCACCCGAAGAAACCGAAGAACCTGAAGTTGAATACGCAGTAGCTATGATCACCGACTACGGCGACATCACTGACCAGTCCTTCAACCAGACCACTTATGAAGCTTGCAAAGAATTCTGCGAAGCTGAAGGTCTTGCATTCGAATACTTCAAACCCGCAACCGACTCTGACGATGACCGTATCGCACAGATCGAAAACGCAATCGACAGCGGTTACAACGTAGTTGTAATGCCCGGTTTTGCATTTGCAAACGCAATCAAAGCTGTTGCTGAAGAATATCCTGAAGTAATCTTCTTTGCTCTTGACGTTGGCGAAGGCGACTTCGGCGATTGGACCGTTCCCGCAAACGTATACTCTGCAGTATACCAGGAAGAACTTTCCGGTTACATGGCAGGTTATGCAGCAGTTAAACTTGGTTACACCAAACTCGGTTACTGCGGCGGTATGGCTGTTCCTGCAGTTATCCGTTTCGGATATGGCTTCCTTCAGGGCGCAGACGCAGCAGCTGTTGAAACCGGCGCTGAAGTAAGCGTTGTATGGGGCTATGCAAACCAGTTCTACGGCGATGCTGACATCACTGCAGTTATGGATACCTGGTACGGTGAAGGCACCGAACTCGTATTCGCATGCGGCGGCGGCGTTTACACTTCTGTTGCTGAAGCAGCAGCAAAAGTTGGCGGCAAAGTTATCGGTGTTGACGTTGACCAGGCTCCCATCATCGATGCAGTTTACGGCGAAGGCATGACTGTAACTTCCGCTCTTAAAGGTCTTGCACCTACCGTTAAAGAAATCCTCAGCAGAATCGTTGCTGGCGAATTCGTAGGCGGACAGATCGAAAACCTTGGTCTCGTTTCTGCAACTCCTGCAGACAACTTCGTACAGCTTCCTTCTTCCACTCAGTGGGCAGATACCTTCACCGAAGCTGACTATGAAGCACTTGTAGCAGCAATGTTCAATGGCGAAGTAGTTGTTAACAACGACATCACCATCACTCCTGCTGACAACTGCACTGTTGTTACCGTTAACGATCTCGGCAACCTCAAATAATTTTTATCACAGTATTAAAAAAGAACGGGCTTTATGCCCGTTCTTTTTTTGTTTGCATTTTGGACAAAGTCTCTTGTATTTAATCGAAATATGTAGTATTATAATTATAACTATAGATATACAGGAGGGATGGTAGAGTTGGAGAATCAATACGCAATAGAGATGCTTCATATTACCAAAAAATTTCCCGGAATCATAGCCAACGATGACATAACTATCCAGCTTAAAAAAGGTGAGATACATGCTCTTCTTGGCGAAAACGGCGCCGGTAAATCCACTCTGATGAGTGTTCTCTTTGGTCTTTATCAGGCAGAAGAAGGTATTATCAAAAAAGACGGTAAAGAAGTCCATATTAAAAACCCCAATGATGCAAACGCACTTGGAATAGGAATGGTACACCAGCATTTTAAACTTGTTGAGTGTTTTACTGTCCTTGATAATATCATTATGGGTGTTGAACCGAACAAATTCGGTTTCCTTCAGAAAAAAGAAGCAAGAGAAAAAGTTATTGAGCTTTCCGAAAAATACGGTCTTCATATAGACCCGGATGCTTATATTGAGGATATCACCGTTGGTATGCAGCAGCGTACAGAAATTCTCAAAATGCTTTATCGCGAAAATGAAATCCTCATTTTCGACGAACCTACCGCAGTTCTTACCCCTCAGGAAATTGAAGAACTTATGCAGATCATGAAAAACCTTGCAGCAGAAGGAAAATCCATTCTTTTTATTTCTCATAAGCTCAATGAGATCAAAGCTGTTGCAGACCGCTGCAGCGTTCTCAGAAAAGGTAAATACATCGGAACTGTTGATACAAAAGATGCAACTATCGAAGAACTTTCCGCAATGATGGTAGGTCACAACGTAAACCTCCACGTTAAGAAAGAGGAAAGCGTTCCCGGCGAAGTTGTTCTCGATATTGAAAACATGACCGTTGCTTCCAAAATGCATAAAAACAACGCTGTAAAGAACGTTTCCATGAAAGTTCATCGCGGTGAGGTCGTTTGCATTGCAGGTATCGACGGAAACGGACAGACTGAATTCGTATATGGACTTACAGGCCTTGAACCTCTTGTAAACGGAAAAATCACTCTTTGCGGAGAGGATATTACAAAAACCTCCATCCGTAACAGACTCCTTTCCGGTATGAGCCATATTCCGGAAGACAGACATAAACACGGACTTGTTCTTGATTATCCGCTTGATTATAACTGCGTTCTCCAGCGTTATTTCGAACCTGAATTCACCAATAAATTTGGTTTCCTCAGAAAAGGAAATATTAGAAAATACGCAGAAAAACTTATTGAACAGTACGACGTACGTTCCGGACAAGGTCCTATTACTATAGCAAGAAGCATGTCCGGCGGTAACCAGCAGAAAGCTATTGTTGCCCGTGAAATCGATAAGAACCCTGAACTTCTTATTGCTGTTCAGCCTACCCGCGGACTTGACGTAGGTGCAATCGAATATATCCACAAACAGATCGTAGCTCAGCGTGATGCAGGAAAAGCGGTTCTTCTTGTTTCCCTTGAACTTGAAGAAGTAATGGATGTTTCCGACCGCATCCTTGTTATGTACGAAGGCGAAATCGTCGGTGAACTTGATCCCAAGACCGTAACTGAAGATGAACTTGGTCTTTATATGGCCGGCGCAAAGAGAGATGAGGTGAAAGCATGATTAAGAAAATTTTGAAAAATGATTCTTTCCAGTCTTTGTTTGCTTCGCTTCTCTGTATTGTTCTTGGTGTAGCCGTAGGTTATGTAGTTCTTCTTTTTATTAATCCTACCGGTGCAGGCGAGGCTATTTCTGAAGTTCTTAAAAACTTCTTCCATTATTCCAAACAGAACCTTCAGCTTAAAAACTTTGGTAACACCCTTGTAAAAACAGCACCTCTTATCATGTGCTCTCTTTCCATTTTGTTTGCATTTAAAGTAGGTCTTTTCAACATCGGTGCAGCAGGTCAGTATTGCGTAGGTATCTGCGCAAGCCTTTATTGTGCTCTTGCACTTGGAATGGGTTGGGTTCCCTGCATGATCATTGCAGCAGTTTGCGGCGCTCTTTATGGCGCAATTGTAGGTCTTCTCAAATCCTACTGCAACGTAAACGAAGTTATTTCCGGTATCATGCTCAACTGGATTGCTCTTTATACGACGAATATGATTCTTAATAACGTAAAAGAGATAACCAGTCCCTATACTTTCCATCTTGATGCAGAAGCACCCCAGGCAATTCTTCCGACCCTCGGTCTTGAAAAATTCTTTGCAGGAAATGAAAGAGTTACAATTGCTCTTCCGCTTTCCATCATTATTGCAGTTCTGGTTCTTATCGTTCTTGAAAAAACCAAATTCGGTTTTGAACTTAAAGCAACCGGTTTCAACAAAAATGCTGCAAAATACTGCGGTATGGCAGAGAAGAGAAACATTATCGTAACTCTTATGATTTCCGGTGCAATTGCAGCTCTCGGCGCATCTTTCCTCTATCTTACCGACTTTGAGCAGTGGTCCTGCACTTCTTCCGCAGTTCCTGCAATGGGATTCAACGGAATTGCTGCAGCATTCCTCGGCGGTCTTAACCCCATCGGAACCATTTTCTCTTCCTATTTCATTCAGCATATTACCAACGGCGGTGCATTTGTTGATAAAACAATGTATTGCTCTCAGATTTCTGACCTTATTTCCGCAATCATCATTTACCTTTGCGGTTTCGTATTCTTCATTAAATATGCAATGAACTATCTCATTGGCAAAACCGAAGAAAAACAGGCTCTTAAAGCAAAAGCAAATACCCAGGAAGGAGGCGATAAATAATGTTATTGCTTATTCAGTACACACTTATTTTTGCCTCTGTTCTTATCCTTGTTGCACTTGGCGGATGCTTTGCAGAACATTCCGGCGTTATCAACCTCGGTCTTGAAGGTATCATGGTAATAGGTGCTCTTGGCGGTGCTCTTATGATGAGATATGCTCCGGATAGTTTTGGCGCATTCGGAATCATCGTTTGTGTTGTTATTGCTGCAATAATTTTTGGCGTTATTTATTCGTCGCTTCTTGGTGTTGCGTGTATCAACTTCAAAGCAAACCAGACTATCGTCGGTACTGCTATGAATATGCTTGGTACCGCAGCAGCAACTGTTATCGTAAAAGCAATCAACACTGCTACAAACCCTAACGACGTTTCTTCCACTATTCAGTATGTTGAAGAGAAAAAAGCATTTATCGTAAATATCGGCAGCTTTGAATTCAGCTGGTTTATGGCAATTGCTGTTGTCGGTGTTGTAGCTGCTTATGTGGTTCTTTATAAAACCAAGTTCGGTCTTCGCCTCATGGCTTGCGGCGAACATCCTCAGGCAGCGGACAGCGTTGGTATCAATGTTTACAAAATGCGTTGGGCAGGCGTTCTTATTTCCGGCGTATACGGCGGCCTTGGCGGTATCTGCTACATCCTTTCCGGCGTTTCCGAATGGAAATTTGAAAACGGCGTAGCCGGTTTCGGATTCCTTGCACTTGCAGTTATGATCTTCGGTCAGTGGAAACCTTCCAGAATCGCAATGGCAGCACTTATCTTCGGCTTCTTCCGTGCACTTTCCAACGTTTACTTCGGATTTGATTTCCTTGTAAATCTTGAAATTCCAGGTTCCGTTTATAACATGCTTCCTTATATCATCTGCCTTATCGTTCTTGCATTTACTTCCCAGAAATCCAGAGCTCCTAAAGCAGAGGGCATTCCTTACGACAAAGGACAGAGATAATTCGGTTATCATAAAAACAGAAACAGCCGTAAAGCTTAAAAGCTTTACGGCTGTTTTGCTGTTGAATTTACTTTTTCGGAATAAAAGCAGGGTTGAAAGCGTAGTAGTTTTTACTGTTAAGCCCATCGAGTATGTGTTCAAGACTTTCACCGAAACGCTGATAATGCACAATTTCGCGTTCCCGGAGGAATTTGATCACATCTCTTACATCGGGGTCATCGCAAAGATTAAGGATATTGTCATAGGTTTTTCGTGCCTTCTGTTCTGCGCCCATATCTTCGTGAAGGTCCGCAATAGGATCTCCTGTGGATTGTATGGTTGCTGCGTTCCAGGGCACACCGTTTGCATCAACAGGGTATATGCCTACAGTATGGTCAACGAAATATGGAGCAAAGCCGCTGTTTTCAATCTCACTCATAGTGAGGTTCCTTGTGAGCTGATGAACGATGCTGCTTATCATTTCCATATGACCAAGCTCCTCGGTTCCGATATCTGTCAAAGCAGCTTTTACTTTGTCGTTCGGCATTGCGTAACGCTGGTTAAGATATCTCATGGAAGCGCCAAGTTCGCCGTCCGGACCGCCGAGCTGGGTGATTATTATTTTTGCCATTGCCGGATCGCTTTTTGCGATTTTTACCGGATGCTGAAGTTTTTTCTCATAAATCCACATAATTACGCCTCCTCATATTCCCATGGCCAGGGACCTTCGGTCCATTGCCAGGAGTTCTGTCCGTTATAATCTTCGTGCCGAAGCATTCCGAATTTTTCCGCGTATTCTTCTGCTGCTTTTTTTCTCATTTCAAGATGCTTTTTATAGAAAGCAAGCGCTTCGGCACAGTCCGGATGAGTGTCAAGAAAAAGTGCGGTTTCTGTGAGTACAAAATCGCAGGTTGCAATTCTTGAAAGAAGATTTTTTTGTTCGTTCATTCTGTTGCCTTTCTGCCGAGGTAAGGCAAGTCAAGAGCAGGGAAGAGTGTTCCCCTGGAAAATGCGGTTGCGCTGTCATAAACGCCGCACCAGGGCTGAACAGGAACTCTTGCCATGGCAAGAGTTCCTTCATTGTTTCCGCAAACGCAAGGAGGATTCATGTTGCCGTTGTTTTCCATATTATCTATCTCCCAAAAAGTAATGATGCACATTTTTCCGTGCATCATATATTATGCTTTTTAATTATCAGACGGGAATAAAATTGGAAAAGATGTTTTTTTGAGGCAAACGGGGCAAAAAAGAGATAAAAAAATAAAATTTTTTGAAAAATGATATTGCAAAAATAAATTATACATATATAATATTATATATATAAGGTGAAAATATATTTTTACTTCATGGAGGAATCTGACATGCCTGAAATCACTTATAAAATTACTGAAGAATGCGGCGTTATTTCTGAAAACTCGCGCGGCTGGACCAAAGAACTTAATCTCGTAAGCTGGAACGACCGTCCCGCAAAATACGATATCCGCGAATGGGCTCCCGACCACAGCAGAATGGCAAAAGGCCTTACTTTTACCGCTGAAGAACTTGGAGAACTTCGCAGACTTCTTGAAAACCTTGATCTTCCCACTGAAGATCTTCCGGACTGATAAAAGTCAGAAGAACAGATTTTAAGAGATTTGTCCAATAACGGGCATTTCCCACGATTGACAAAACGGGGAACTGTCCGTTTTTTATGTTTATTTATTCCGGGAACACCACCCAGAAGGAAGGAAGAAAAAATTTGATTCGTGAAGATTTAAGAAACGTTGCGATTATTGCCCACGTTGACCACGGTAAAACCACCATTGTTGATGAAATGCTCAAACAGAGCGGAACTTTCCGTGATAATCAGGTTGTTGAAGACCGCGTTATGGACTCCGGCGACCTTGAACGCGAAAGAGGTATTACCATTCTTGCAAAAAACACTTCTGTTCATTATAACGGAGTAAAAATCAATATTATCGATACTCCCGGACACGCAGACTTCGGCGGAGAAGTTGAACGTGTTCTTAAAATGGTTGATGGCGTTATCCTTCTTGTTGACGCAGCTGAAGGCCCTATGCCTCAGACCCGTTTTGTTCTTCAGAGAGCACTTGAACTTAATCATCCTGTAATCGTTGTTGTCAACAAAGTTGACAAACCCGATGCAAGACTCGATGAGATCGGCGATGAAGTTCTTGAACTTCTTCTTGATCTTGATGCTTCCGAAGAACAGCTTGAAAGCCCGATGCTTTTCTGCTCCGGACGTGAAGGCACCGCTTCTTTCGATCCTTACACAAGAGGAAAAGACCTTAAACCTCTTTTTGATACTATTCTTGATCATATCCCTGCTCCCGAAGGCGATGACGAAGGTCCTCTTCAGATGCTTGTTTCTTCCATCGACTATAACGAATACGTCGGCAGAATCGGTATCGGCAGAGTTGAACGCGGACGCATCACTCCCAACAGAGACGTTATAGTTACCGATTACCATAAAGAGAAATCTGACTATAAAGGCAGAATAGCAACTCTTTATCAGATCGAAGGTCTTGCAAAAGAAGCATGTGAATCTGCATCCGTAGGTGATATTGTATGTATCAGCGGTATTTCCGATATTTACATCGGCGATACCATCTGTGCTCCCGATGCGGTTGAAGCTCTTCCTTTTGTAAAAATCAGCGAACCTACTGTTGAAATGACTTTCTGCGTAAACGACAGTCCTTTCGCCGGAAGGGAAGGTAAATTTGTTACCAGCCGTCAGCTTCGCGACAGACTTTACAGAGAACTTCTTAAAGACGTTTCTCTCCGCGTTTCCGATACTGATACAACCGATAAATTCTCCGTATGCGGAAGAGGCGAGATGCATCTTTCCATCCTTATCGAAACAATGCGCCGCGAAGGTTATGAATTCGCAGTTTCCACCCCGAAGGTTCTTTATAAAACCATCAATAACAAACTCCATGAACCGATCGAACTTCTTGCAATCGACGTTCCTGAAGATTGTGTTGGCAACATAATGTCTGCAATGGGTAACAGAAAAGGCGAACTTACCAAAATGGCTCCGTTCGGAAGCCGTATGCGTCTTGAATTCAGAATTCCTTCCCGCGGACTTTTCGGTTACAGAAATGAATTCATGACCGATACTAAAGGCGAAGGAATTATGAGCGCTGTTTTCGATGGCTATGAGCCTTATAAAGGCGATATTCAGCGCAGATCGACCGGAAGCCTTATTTCTTTCGAAACAGGCGAATCCATTACCTACGGTCTTTTCAATGCTCAGGAACGCGGCCAGCTCTTTATCGGACCCGGAGTACCGGTTTACGAAGGAATGGTTGTAGGCGCATCTCCGAAAGCGGAAGATATTGCGGTAAACGTTTGCAAGACCAAACATCTTACCAACACCCGTGCTTCCGGTTCTGACGATGCTCTTCGCCTTGTTCCTTTCAAGAGAATGAGCCTTGAAGCTTCCATTGAGTTCCTCAAGGATGACGAACTTCTTGAAGTAACTCCCAAAAATATCAGAATCCGCAAAAAGATTCTTGATAACAATATGAGAATGAAAGCTCGTTTCAAAAAGAACGTTGACTGATAAAAAGCTCCCCGGAAGGGGAGTTTTTTTATTTGATTTTAATTAAAAAATGTTAAAATAAACAAAGAGACATATATAATTTATACATTGGTAATATAGTATAATTCTTGACAATAATTGCTATTTTATATATAATGATGATGTATAGATGGGATATTGTTTCTGTCTGTAAAAATCGCGATTATGTGAAATTGCGTCCGAGATTCGGAGATGTTTTGGGACGTGGTTTCACGTAAAAACGGAAAATAATATTAACCAGCTTTCTGCCTTTTTGCAGAAAACGGAAAGGAGTTTTCACCTTGAAACTGAAAACCAGACTTAACGGAAAAACTTATGAATTCCGTGATGTCAAAGACGTTCTCGCAAAAGCTAACGAGCCGAAATCCGGCGACAGATATCTCGGAATTGCTCCGGAAACTGTTTCCGAAAAAATTGCGGCTAAAGTTGTTCTCAGCGAACTTACCGTTGCTGACATCACCGAAAACCCCGTAGTTCCTTATGAGAAAGACGAGGTTACCAGAGTTGAAATCGACTCCATGAACAGACGCATGTATGAAAAATTCAAAAACTATACCATTGCAGAAGTTCGCGAGTGGATCATGGACCACAAGACCACTACCAACGATCTTTACCGTGCAAGCTATGCTTGGATCGGTGAAACAGTTGCAGCAGTTGCAAAAATCTGCTCTGCTTCCGACCTTATTTACGGCGCAAGCAAATGCTGCAGACCTACCCGCTGCGAAACTCAGATCGGTCTTCCGGGAACTCTTTCCTTCCGTGCACAGTGCAACTCCAGTACCGACGACCCTGAAACCATCGTTCTTGGTGTTCAGGAAGCTGTTTCTTTCGGTTCCGGTGACCTTTGCTTCGGTATCAACCCTGTAGAAGATACTGTTGAAACCACCCAGAGAATTTCCCATGCTCTTCGCGATTTTAAAGATCAGTGGGACATTCCTACCCAGATTTCTGTTCTTTCCCACGTAACCACCCAGATGCAGGCTGTTCGTGAAGGCGCACCGCTCTCCATGTTCTTCCAGTCCATTGCTGGTACCCAGAGCGCTTGCGAAGCATTCGGCGTAGATAAAGCACTTCTTCTTGAAGCATACGATCTTGCAAAACAGGAATGCTACGGCACCGGTATGAACAAACTTTATTTCGAAACCGGCCAAGGTTCCGAAATGTCCATCGACTGCGACGAAGGCGCACACGAAATGACTCTTGAAGCACGTACCTACGGTTTTGCACGTAACTTCGAACCTTTCGGCGTAAACAACGTAACCGGCTTTATCGGACCGGAAACCATTTACGACGGTAAAGAAATGATCCGTGGTAACCTTGAAGACCACTTTATGGCAAAAATCATCGGCCTTCCTATGGGTATGGCACCTTGCTTCACCAACCACACCGGCATTACCC
>JAZTXW010000090.1:0-4140 GCA_045636625.1 Oscillospiraceae bacterium | reverse complement strand
GTTACCCAGAACATGGGCGGCTCTGCAATTTCGTCGATTTTAAGAGCAAATTCATTACGGGGAGCAAATGCGTCGCCCTTGATTTCATGAAGAAGGTTGGGCGGACTTCCCGGAATGGTATAAAGTCTTTCGTCGTGGGTTTCAAGATCCGGCAGAGCGGAAAGAAGGCCCCAGGTATAGGGGTGTTTCGGGTCATAATAGACCTCGTCAACGGTTCCCTTTTCGACGATTTTTCCGGCATACATAATATTTACGAAATCCGCAACCTTTGCAACAACGCCGAGGTCATGGGTGATGTAAATTACGGAAATACCGAGTTTTTTCTGAACTTCCTTGATAAGTTCAAGGATTTTTGCCTGAATGGTAACGTCAAGAGCGGTTGTCGGTTCGTCGCAGATAAGAAGATCCGGGTTGCAGGAAAGAGCTATTGCGATAACAACCCTCTGGCGCATACCGCCGGAAAGCTGGTGAGGATAGTTCTTCATGCGTTTTTCCGGGTCGGTGATTCCGACCATATCAAGAAGTTCAACCGCGCGTTTCCAGGCTTCCTTTTTCGGGGTTTTGAAATGCCAGATCATTCCTTCCATAATCTGATCACCGATAGTCATGGTGGGGTTAAGGGAGGTCATAGGGTCCTGGAAAACCATTGCGATGCGTTTGCCGTTAATGGTCTGGCGCATCTGTTTTTTGGAAAGGGTGAGAAGATCGATGGTTTCTTCTTCGCCTTTGTCGTTTTTGAAGGTAAAGAGGGCTTTGCCTGCTTCAACTTTTCCGTTGGTATCAAGGATACCGATGGCGGTTTTAACGGTTACGGATTTACCGGAACCGGATTCGCCAACGATTGCAACGGTTTCGCCGCGTCTTACCGCGAAGTCTACGTTACGAAGAGCGTGAACTTTGCCTGCGGTTGTTGCGAAAGAAACGGACAGACCTTCAACTTTAAGGATAAAATCGCCTTTTTCCTGCATAAATCTGTCCCTCCTTTACATATCTTTCTGTTTCGGGTCAAGCGCATCGCGAAGACCGTCCGCAAGAAGGTTGAAACTGAGCATGAGCAATGCAAGAACGATAAGGGGAGATACTATCATATAAGGATGAGTGGAGAAGTTCTTGTATGCGTCGGAAATAAGAGTACCGAGAGATGCCATAGGTGCCGGAATACCAAGACCTACAAAAGCAAGGAATGCCTCGGTGAAAATTGCGTGGGGAATGGAGAACATGGTCTGGGTGATGATCTGACCAATGATGTTGGGCATAATTTCTTTGAAAATTATGCGCATGGGGCTTGCGCCAAGAGTTTTGGAAGCAAGAACAAATTCCTGTTCCTTAAGTTTAAGCATCTGCGCACGAGCAATACGGCTCATGGGGATCCAACCGGTTATCATAAGGGCAACAATAATTGCGCCAAGACCCGGGCTGAGAACAAGGATCATAAGAGTTACGATTACAAGGTTGGGGATACTGTTGAGGATCTCTACGCAGCGCTGCATTACAGAGTCGAGTTTTCCGCCGAAATAGCCGGAAACAAGTCCGTACGAAAGGCCGAACAGAACGTCGATTACAACCGCAACAATGGCGATATAAAGGCTTATTCTGGTTCCTTCCCAGACACGGGTGAAGATATCGCGTCCGAGAGTATCGGAACCGAACCAATAATAAACGTCATCAAAATTGTTTTTTTCGTAAAGGTTCTGTTCAATTTTTCTTCCGCCGAGGAAGATGGATTCGGTACCGTCAAAAATTCCGATATTTTCAATTCCGGGAATTCTCGGGGCAAGGTTCTGCTGTTCGATGATCTGGCTCTGATAGGTGTATTCAGTCATGCTGGGTCCGAAAACAGCAAAGAAAATTATGATCGTAATCATGATAAGACCGAAAATCGCGCCTTTATTACGGATAAAACGGACAAAAGCGTCTTTCCAATAGTTCTGGGAAGCAAAGTTGCGGTCAACATGAGCATTTATGTCGTTATGGGTAAGCTCAAATGCGTCTGCCGGAAGTGCGGAGTAATCAAAATTTTCAGCTTTCATGATTATCCTCCTTCGAAAGACGAATTCTCGGGTCGATGATACCATAGAGGATATCGACCACCAGCATTATGCTGATATACATAAGGCTGTAGATGAAAGAAAGTGCAATGGTTACGTTATAGTCGTTCTGCTGGATGGAACGTACCATAAGTTCGCCGATGCCGGGGATGGAGAAGATTTTCTCGATAACAAGAGAACCGGTCATGGTGTTTACGATCAGCGGACCGAGAACGGTTATGATCGGGATAAGAGCGTTTCTGAGAGCATGGCGGATGATAAGTTTGGGTC
This sequence comes from Oscillospiraceae bacterium, assembly GCA_045636625.1. GTDB lineage: Bacteria > Bacillota > Clostridia > Oscillospirales > Ruminococcaceae > UMGS1668. The sequence goes on along the minus strand of JAZTXW010000090.1, from coordinate 1,822 downwards.
CGCTTATGCCTTTGCTTTCAGCAAGAAGCATATAGTCGCTTCTGAGAACTTCAAGCATTTCGGTTCTTGTAAATCTTGCGATGTTTGCCATGGAGAACATTGAAAGCGCAATTGTAGGAAGAACAGAAGAAACAAAAGGATTTGCAGATTCATAAAGGATCGGGAACCAGCCAAGGCGGGAACCGAACATGTAAGAAAGAGCAAGTGCAAAAACATAGGACGGCAGGGATACGCCGAGAACGGATATGATCGTTGCGATGGTATCAAAAATAGTGTTGTGTTTAAGCGCAGCAACAAGACCGAGAAGAAGACCTATGGATGCGCCAAGGAAAACTGCCTGTCCGCCAAGACGGATGGAGGTCGGCACCCTGTTCTGCAAAAGATCCGTTATAGGAACATTAGACGCGATGTTATAGGAAACGCCGAAGTCACCGCGGAGAATGTTGAAAAGATATCTGAAATAGCGGACAATCATCGGCTGGTCAAGTCCGTATTTCTGATAAAGGATATTTATCTGCTCCTGGGAAAGTTTGTCATCATTGAAAGGCGAACCCGGCATGAGGTCAAGCATCAGGAACAGGAGGAAGAGAAGCACAAGGATTGCCACAATAGAGTATAAAACTCGCTTGAATATGTATTTCTTCACTGGGGATTACCCCTCCTTATATAAAAGGATACAGTGACCCGTTTTTTTGACGGGTCACTGTATGACCTTAAATGATCAGATTGATATGACTTTTTAAAAATCAGCCTACTTTTACGTTCTTGAATACGCGGTTGAGACCAACTGCATGGAATTCAATTCCGGAGATGTTTTCTTTAACAAGGGATGCGTTTGCGTTCTGGTATACAGGAAGGATTACGGATTCATCAGCGATGATCTGTTCTGCCTGTTTGATAAGATCCCAACGTGCTTCTGCATCAAGTGCAAATTCAACGGTTTTGATCTTGTTGAGGATTTCCATGTATTCATCAGAATGCCATGCGCCGTAGTTATGAGTATAACCGTCGGTCCAGAGATCCATGTAGGTAAGCGGGTCAGCATAGTCAGGTCCCCATCTGCAGAGGCCGATGTCATAATCGTGTGCTTTCATGAGGTCGGAACGCTGTTTTTTCGGATAGGGCTGAAGGGTGATGGTAAGACCTTCAAGGTTGGTCTGGAGTTCCTGCTGAATGAATTCAGCTACGAGTTTGATGGATTCTTCATCGTCGAAGATAAGGGTGAGTTCAACGGAATCGGTGCCAAGTTCTGCAAGGCCTGCTGCCCAGAGAGCTTTTGCTTCTTCTACGTTGTATTCGTTATAAGTGATACCGGAAGATTCGCGGTAATCTTTGCCGTCAGGACCGGTTGCAAGACCAACAGGAACACAGAAATCAGCAGGAATGGAACCGTTTCTGAGGATGTTGTCGCAGATAGCATCTTTATCGAATGCCATACCGATTGCTTTGCGGATATTTACGTTTGCCATTGCGCCGCCTTTGGATACGTTAGGAGACATATACCAGAGGTAACCGGATTCGGTTGCAAGGAATTCTGCATCTACTTTAAGAAGGACTGCAAGTTCGGAAGAAAGAACGCAAACGTCAAGCTCGCCTGCCTGATATGCGTTATATGCCTGCTGGGAGTCGAGGATTACTTTGTAGGTAAGGCCTGCAAGTTCAACTGCGTCAGCGTCATAATAGTTTTCGTTTTTAACCATTTTGAATTCGGTTGCTGCGGGGGTATATTCGGAAAGAGTGAAGCAGCCGTTGGAAAGGTAATATTCCGGAGCGGAACCGTAAAGGTCGCCGCATTCTTCAACAAATGCTCTGTTCATCGGAT
>JAZTXW010000089.1:0-4079 GCA_045636625.1 Oscillospiraceae bacterium | reverse complement strand
TGGTAAGGTCGTTAAGTCTGCCTTTGTGGCGGGTTATGGTAAGAAGGTCGGTAAGAGTCTGGGTGGGGTGGAAATGTCCGCCGTCGCCTGCGTTGATAATCGGAATACGGGAAGCTTTTGCCGCAACAACGGGCGCGCCTTCCTTCGGATGGCGCATTGCGATAATATCCGCATAGCAGTTTACGGTGCGGATGGTATCTGCGCAGCTTTCGCCTTTTGCGGTGGAAGAACTTCCCGCTTCGGAAAATCCAAGAACGCCGCCGCCAAGGCTGAGCATTGCCGCTTCAAAGCTGAGGCGGGTTCTGGTGGAAGGTTCAAAGAAAAGGGTTGCAAGAATTTTGCCTTCGCAGGCTTTTGCGTATTTTCCGGGGTTATCGATTATATCGTTGGCAACAGAAATGAGATCATCAATTTCTTCCACGGAAAGGTCAAGGATATCAATAAGATTGCTCATTATTTTGCTCCGTTTACTGCAAGATAGTTTTTGATTCTGGTTACGTTTTCTTCGTTTGCCGGGTCTTCTTCAAGGAACTCGATGATATCATAAACATCAACTACGGAATATACCGGGAAACCGAACTGCTCTGCAATTTCTTCCATTGCGCCTTTTTCGGTCTGTCCTTTTTCCTTGCGGTTTACCATGATGAAGGTTGCAATAACTTTGGTGCCTTCAAGCTGGCTGAGGATTTCCATGGATTCGCGGATTGCGGTACCTGCGGTGATTACGTCCTCGGTGATAACGATTTCTTCGCCTGCCTGGGGAATATAGCCTACAAAAGTGCCGCCTTCGCCGTGGTCTTTAACTTCTTTGCGGTTGAAGAAGAAAGGAACGTCAAGTCCGTTTTTGGAAAGTGCAACTGCTGCGGAAATGGAAAGCGGAATGCCTTTGTATGCAGGACCATAGAGAACAGCATCTTTTTTGCCGAGTTTGTCAAAATATGCTTTTGCATAGAATTCGCCGAGTTTGGAAATCTGTTCGCCGGTTTTGATCATACCTGCGTTTACGAAATAAGGGATTTTACGTCCGGATTTTGCGGTGAAATCGCCGAATTTAAGAACTCCGGCGCTCTGAAGAAATTCGATAAACTCTCTTTTATAAGCTTCCATGATTGTATCTCCTTTTATGTACCTATTAATCTACAAATTCTGCAACACAGCGTTCATATGCAGCAACCGGGTCCTCAGCTGCAGTGATGGGACGGCCTACTACGATATAGTCGGAACCGATTTCTTTTGCGTCTGCGGGGGTCATAACACGTTTCTGGTCGCCTTTATCGCCGTCTGCAAAACGAACGCCGGGAGTTACGGTGATAAATTCAGCGCCGCAGGAATCGTGAACCTTTTTGGATTCAAGAGGAGAACATACAACACCGTCAAGACCTGCTTTTTTTGCGTTGAGAGCATAGTGCATAACAACTTCCGGAAGGGGTTCTTTGATAAGAAGGTCGTTTTCCATTGCTTCCTGGTCGGTGGAAGTAAGCTGGGTTACAGCGATGAGAAGGGGTCTGGTGCCGTCGGGTCTGGTAAGACCTTCGATTGCGGCTTCCATCATTTTGCAGGTACCTGCAGCATGAAGGTTGGTCATATCAACGTCAAGTCCGGAAAGAACGGACATTGCTTTTTTTACGGTGTTGGGGATATCGTGAAGTTTGAGGTCAAGGAAGATTTTGTGACCTCTTGCTTTGATTTCGCGAACGATGGACGGACCTTCTGCATAGAAAAGTTCCATACCGATTTTTACAAAAGGTTTTTTGCCCTCGAATTTATCAAGGAACTCAAAAGTTTTTTCTGCGGAAGAAAAATCGCAGGCAATAATAACGTCTTTTCCCATTTTATTTAACTCCTCCTATAATTTCACTGAGATTATTGATTCCGTATTTATCCATGACTCTCGGAAGGTCATTTATAATATCTCTGCAGATATAAGGATCAACAAGGTTTGCGGCGCCGACCTGAACAGCGGTTGCGCCTGCGAGCATAAGCTCGATTACGTCTTGGGCGCAGGAAACGCCGCCCATTCCGACGATCGGGATTTTAACAGCCTGTGCAACCTGGTAAACCATTTTTACCGCAACGGGGAAAATTGCCGGACCGGAGAAACCGCCCATTTTGTTTGCGATAACCGGCTTTTTGGTCTTGAGGTCGATTCTCATACCCATAAGGGTGTTGATGAGAGAAAGGCCGTCTGCGCCGGCTTCTTCGCAGGCTTTCGCAATTGCAACGATATCGGTTACGTTCGGGGAAAGTTTTACGATAACGGGTTTGGTGGTAACAGCTTTTACCGCTTTAACAATGGTTGCCGCGGCTTCCGGGGAAGTTCCGAAGCTCATTCCGCCGCCGTGTACGTTGGGGCAGCTGATGTTTACTTCAAGCCAGCCGACCTGGTCGCATTTATCAAGTTTTTCGCAGGTATAGGCATAATCCTCAACGGAAAAACCGGAAACGTTTGCCATAACCTTTTTATTGAAGCATTTTGCAAGTTTGGGAAGTTCTTCTCCGATAACTTTTTCAACGCCCGGGTTCTGAAGACCGACTGCGTTGATCATTCCGGCGGTACATTCCGCAATTCTCGGGGTGGGGTTGCCGAATCTCGGATCTTTTGTTGTGCCTTTGAAGGAGAAAGTTCCGAGCATGTTGATGTCGTAAAGTTCGGCAAATTCATAACCGTAGCCGAAAGTTCCGGAAGCGGGGATAATGGGGTTATCCATTTCGATTCCGCAAAGATTTACTTTTAATCTTTCCATAAGATCTCCTCCTTCATCATAATAGGTCCGTCTTTGCAGATTCTCTTGAATCCGGTAAGGGTTTTGCAGGAACATCCCATGCATGCTCCGAATCCGCAGCCCATTCTTTCCTCAAAGCTCAGCTGACCGGAAGTTTCGGAAGCGTTCCATACCGCTTTGAGCATAGGTTCAGGTCCGCAGGTAAAGAAATGGGTGTAGTCGATTTCTTTCATAGCTTCGGTTACAAAACCTTTGATTCCGTAGGAACCGTCAACGGTGGTTACGTAAACTTTGCATCCAAGAGCTTTGAATTCTTCTTCATAGAAGATTTCGTCCTTGGTGTTGAAGCCGAGGATTACGGAAACTTCTTTGCCTTCTTTAACAAGTTCTTTTGCAAGCATATAAAGAGGAGGAACGCCGACGCCGCCTCCGATAAGAAGCGGTTTTTCGCCGGAAACGGAAGTATCGTATCCGTTTCCGAGTGAGGAAAGAATATCAAGGGTTCCTTCGGTCATATCTCTCATCTGTTCGGTGCCTTTTCCGACAACCTTATAGATAAGGGTGAGTTTTCCCTCTTCTGCGTCGCAGATGGAGATGGGGCGGCGGAGATAAAGTCCGTCAAGTTTGATATTTACAAACTGACCCGGGCGGGTGATATCGGAAGTATCACCCGCAAGGATCATTTCCATAATGTCCTTTGTAAGGGGTCTGTTTTCTTTGATTTCAAAAAGCAGCTGTCTCATATTTCCTCCTTAAGCGTCAATGGTGGAGATGCAAAGGGTGGTTTCCTCAAGAACGTCGAGAAGAACTTTTACGGTATCAAGCGCGGTGAAAACAGAAACGTTGTTTTCAATGGCATAGTTGCGGATAAGCTGTCCGTCATATTCGGAACCTACCGCAGCAACGTCGCGGGTGTTGATAACATAAGCGATATATCCCTGACGGAGCGCGTCGCGGATCTCCTCGTTGCCTTCGCTTATCTTTTTAAGAACATGGGTGCGGATTCCGTTTTCTTTAAGGAATTTTGCGGTGCCTGCGGTTGCTTCAATGTTGAAACCAAGGTTATAGAAGCGGCGGATAAGCGGAAGAGCTTCCTCTTTATCTTTATCGGCAATGGTTGCAAAAACGGTTCCGTAGTTCTGAAGATGCATTCCGGAAGCCTGAAGTGCTTTATAAAGCGCACGGTTGAGTTTATCGTCATAACCGATTGCTTCACCGGTGGATTTCATTTCGGGAGAAAGGTAAGCGTCAAGTCCGTGGATCTTGTTGAAGGAGAATACCGGAACTTTTACGTACCATCTCTTCTTTTCGTCCGGATAGATTCCGAAGATTCCCTGTTCTTTAAGGCTCTTTCCA
>JAZTXW010000088.1:0-1788 GCA_045636625.1 Oscillospiraceae bacterium | reverse complement strand
GGTTTTGTTTTTAACCTCAACTTCCTCGGAACCCTTATTCCGACCCAGGCTTTTGCAAAACAGATGGTCGGAAGGGAAGGCTGCAACATCATCAATATCTCCTCTATGAACGCATATACTCCTCTTACAAAAATTCCGGCATATTCCGGCGCGAAAGCCGCAATTTCGAACTTTACCCAGTGGCTTGCGGTTCATTTTTCAAGAGTGGGAATCAGGGTAAACGCAATCGCTCCCGGTTTCTTTTCCACCAAACAGAACGCAAAACTTCTTTGGAACGATGACGGAACTCCCACCGCAAGAACCGGTAAAATCCTTGCGGCAACCCCTATGGGCAGATTCGGAAACACCGAAGAACTTTCCGGAAGCCTTCTTTTCCTTGTTAACAACGATGCCGCAGGCTTCATCACCGGCATTGTGATTCCGGTTGACGGCGGTTTTTCCGCATATTCCGGTGTTTGACAAATAAATTCTGACGATTGGAGAGAATCAGTCATGTGTGATATAAACCAGAAAATTTCCGAAATCGGCGTTGTTCCGGTAATTAAACTCAATAACCCGGAACGCGACGCCGCAAACCTTGCAAAAGCACTTTGCGAAGGCGGAGTTCCCGTTGCGGAAGTAACTTTCCGCGCGGCCGGAGCAGATACTGCAATCCGTCTTATGAGCGAAGCTTGCCCGGATATGCTTGTCGGCGCAGGAACCGTTCTTACCACCGAACAGGTTGACAAAGCCATTGCAGCAGGCGCAAAATTCATCGTAACTCCCGGATTCGACCCGGAACTTGTTGCATATTGCCAGGAAAAAGGACTTCCGATTTATCCTGGCTGCACCACCCCCACCGATTATCATGCAGCTTATAAATTCGGACTCAAAGTCCTTAAATTCTTCCCGGCGGAACAGAGTGGCGGTCTTGCAAAAATCAAAGCCATGAGCGCGCCTTTCCCCATGTTCAAAGTTATGCCCACCGGCGGCATTTCTCTTAAAAACCTTAAAGAATATCTTTCCTGCCCCGTTATCTGCGCCTGCGGAGGCTCCTATATGGTAACCGCAGACCTTATCGATAACAACAAATGGGACGAGATCATTGAACTTTGCAAAAAATCTGTTGAAATAGTCAAGGAGGCACGCAGCAATGGCTAAAATAGTAACTTTCGGCGAACTTATGCTTCGCCTTGCTCCCAACGGTTATTACCGTTTTTTCCAGAATGACCAGATGCAGGCAACTTTCGGCGGCGGCGAAGCAAACGTCGCGGTTTCCCTTGCAAATTATGGAATGGAAAGCAAATATGTAACCAAACTTCCGAAACACGCAATCGGCCAGGCTGCAGTTAACTCCCTTCGTTATTTCGGAGTTGATACTTCCGCAATCGTCCGCGGGGGCGGCAGAGTCGGTATCTATTTCCTTGAAAAAGGCGCTTCCCAGCGCGGATCCGTCTGCATTTATGACCGCGCACATTCCGCAATTCAGGAAGCAGACCCGGATGATTTTGATTGGGATTCCATTTTTGAAGGCGCAGACTGGTTCCATTTCACCGGAATCACTCCCGCCCTTGGCCCGAACCTTGTTGAAATCTGCAAACGCGCCTGCGTTGCCGCAAAAGCAAAAGGCGTGAAGATTTCCTGCGACCTCAACTACCGCGGAAAACTTTGGACCAGAGAACAGGCAAGGGAAGCCATGACCGAACTTTGCAAATACGTTGACGTCTGCATTTCCAACGAAGAGGACGCAAAAGACGTTTTCGGAATCGAAGCGGAAGACACCGATATTTACGGCGGAAAACTTAACCA
>JAZTXW010000087.1:0-1577 GCA_045636625.1 Oscillospiraceae bacterium | reverse complement strand
AGCTTTCATAGCAACAGCCTGGGGCGGGTTATGAAGAGGGCCAAGATCGCGGAATTTTACGCCGATATCGTCGATAAGTTCATCGTCGATAAGGGTGGAAACTTTATATTTTTCGGAACCGTGAAGGGTTCTGTGGCCGATTGCTTTGATTTCGCTGATGTCAGCAACAACTTTGTTTTCGCCTTCGGTAAGGAGTTTTACGAGTTCTTCGAATGCTTCTTTATGGGTGGGGAAGCTTACATCATATTCAGCTTTGTAGCCGGATTCGGTTTTGTGGCTGATTCTGCCGTCGATGCCGATTCTTTCGCAAAGACCTTTTGCAACGACATCCTGGGTGTCCATCTCGATAAGCTGATACTTAAGAGAGGAGCTGCCTGCGTTAATAACAAGTACTTTCATGTTTTTCTAACCTCCAAGTATGTTGTCCCGACATTTTCCTTTGTTTTCCGGGCATGGCAAAGCCTTGCCTTCATTGACATTCGGGTCATAATTATATATTATTACATTGTAACAGAAATTGCAAGAAAAAACCGTTAAAAAGTTGACCAAAACATTCTTTCTTTGCAAAAAACGGAGGAACCATCCATGAAAATTGCCGGAATCATAGCGGAATATGATCCTTTTCATAACGGACACGCCTATCAGATAGCCAGGACCCGGGATATGGGCGCGGATGCGGTTGTTGTCGTTCTCGGCGGAGAATTCACCCAAAGAGGCGAACCCGCCTGGTGCTCAAAATACACAAGAGCGAAAGCCGCCCTTCTCTGCGGAGCTGATCTTGTGCTCGAAATGCCTGTGCATTACGCAGTGGGCTCTGCGGAAAAATTTGCCGAAGGCGGAATTTCCGTTCTTGATGCGCTCAAATGCGTTGACGTGCTCAGCTTTGGAAGCGAAAGCGGCGACGCTGAAAAAATTATGGAATTCGCAAAGCTTTTCGAGCGGGAAGATTTTATCGAAGAATACAAAAAATCCCTTTCCGAAGGGATTTCTTCCGCCGCCGCAAGGCAAAAAGCAGCCGAAAAACTTGCTCCGGAACTTTCTTCCGTTGCGGCAAATCCGAACGATACCCTCGGCGCGGAATACTGCAAATGGCTGCTCCGCCTCGGAAGCAGCATAAAACCGAGCACCGTTAAAAGGTACGGCGCCGGTCACGGTGAAGCCGCGGTGCTCAAAAGCGGAATTGCCTCCGCAACCTATCTTCGTTCTTTCAGCGAACCGGAGGATATTTTCCCCTTCGTTCCGTACAAATGCTATGAACTTCTTGCGAAAGATTACCGGGAAGGCAAACTTCCCTTCAGCGAAAAAAAGATCGAACCCGCCGTGCTCGCTGTGCTTCGGATGATGAGCGAAGAGGACTTTAAAAAGGTTCCCGACTGTGCCGCGGAAGGGCTTTATCATCGGGTTTTCAACGCTGTTCAGGAAGCGACAAACCTTGATGAACTTTATCTTTCAATAAAGACAAAACGCTATGCCATGAGCCGTGTGAAGCGCATTGTTGCCGGGGCTTTTCTCGGGCTTGATTCCGCGGTGCTCAAGGACGCGAAACTTCCTTATATCCGCGTGCTCGGAATGAACGA
>JAZTXW010000086.1:0-7303 GCA_045636625.1 Oscillospiraceae bacterium | reverse complement strand
AGTGCAAGCTGAAGAGATGCGGTCTGTGCTGCAACTTTAAGTCCGGAGAAAGAATCTGCGGTGGCGAATTTGCCTTCGTTTGCTTTGGTGGTGATGATTACCTGTTCGGTTTCGTTATCACCTGCATAGTAATAATCGGAAAGGTTGTAGTTTGCTGCACGTTCTTCGGTCCAGGAGAAACCGGAGATGGACATATCAACGGAACCAACCTGAACAGCAACCTGGCAAGCGTCAAAGCTGAGGGGAACAAGTTCAAGTTCTTTGCCAAGGCCTTCTGCAATGTATTTTGCAAGAGTTACGTCAAAACCGACGTAGGATTCCTGGCCGGATTTAGTAGCATCAACAAATTCCATAGGAGCGAAGTCCGGGGAAATTGCAACTTTAAGTACGTTTTCATCAGAAGCGCCGCAGCCGGCGAATGCGAGCATCATGCAAGCGGCAAGAATAAGGGATACGATCTTTTTCATTTTAATTACCTCACAGAGTTAAATTTTTTTGAAGTCTTTGATCATTGGCTATGGCTGTATTATACTCGCATAATTATGCATTGTCAACACCTTTTTGTGAATATTTATGCGTTTTTACTATTTTACTACAATAATCAATGAATGGTAATATATTTTATTGAAAATGCACAAATATATGGCAAAAATAACGATAAAACAAAATAATCCGGCCTTTTTGCCGGATTATGAATATACAAAGAAAAATGTATAAATACACAAAAGCTGTATTCAAACGAATTTTTACATTAAAATATGTAATAAATTTTGTTCCATATCTATATTTTTAACGAAATTGCAAAAGGGAAAAACGGTTAAAAATAAAAGCGTCCGCAGATGGGACGCTTTCGGATCACTGTTTTGCTGCTTCTTCGGGAATGCAGCCAACGTTTTCAAGAATTACGGAAGGGCGGTAGCCATAGGTTTTCGGGGTTTCCTCGGTGGAAGCGCCGGAAAGAACAAGAACGGTTTTCATACCGGATTCAAGACCGGAGATAACGTCGGTGTCCATTCTGTCGCCGACCATAACCGCTTCGTTGGAATGGCAGTCAAGCATGCGAAGACCGGTCCTCATCATAAGAGGGTTCGGTTTTCCGCAGAAATAAGCTTTTTTGCCGGTTGCAATTTCAATAGGAGCAACAAGCGCGCCGCAGGCAGGCATGATTCCGTTTTCGATAGGGGCGGAAATATCGGAGTTTGTTCCGATAAGTTTTGCGCCGCCGCGAACAAGGTTTGCCGCTTTGGTAATGGTATCGAAAGAATAGGTTTTTCCTTCGCCCACAACAACATAATCGGGGTTGATGTCGTTCATGGTGATTCCGGCATCATAAAGAGCGTTGAAAAGCGCCGCTTCGCCGATGGCGTAAACGCTGCAGCCCGGAGCCTGTTCTTTAAGGAAAGCGGCGGTTGCAAGAGCGCTTGTGTAAAAATGTTCTTCGGAAACGTCAAGACCCATTCTTGCAAGTTTCTGCTGAAGTTCACGGGGAGTATAGCAGCTGTTGTTGGTAAGGAAAAGAAATTTTTTGTTTTCACGCTGAAGCCAGTCGATAAATTCGCGTACGCCGGGGATAATCTGGTTTCCGCGATAGATAACTCCATCCATATCACAGATGAAGCCTTTGATTTCATTAAAATTGATCATATATAACTCCTTAAATTGGATATAAATTTCGCTGTCTTTTTTATTATAAATATATTTTATTCGAAAATCAAGGCGTTTTGCACAAATTCTACAGTTGTTTTTTAGATAAAAGGACAGAATTTTTTATCTTTTTTGCTTTTTATACGAAACTCCGAAGACAGAAGCGGTGATTATGACAATTCCGATGATCTGAACTTCCGAAAAAGAATCCCCCATAATGAATATTCCCGCAAGAACGGAGATTACCGTTGTGAAGTTGGAAAAAATAAGGGCTTTTCCGGCGGGAATGTGGTTAAGGGAAAAGTTTATAAGAAGAAAAGCACATACGGAGGAGACAACCGCAAGATAAATAACCGAAACCCAGAATAGAGGTTCCGAAAAAGCTTTTGCAAATTCCGGAAAATCGTTTCTGTGTTCAAAAAACGCAATGGGGACAAAAACAGCGGAACCGAGAAGGAACATAACGTAAGTACGTTCAAAAGCAGAAAAATGTTCGGAAGTTTTGCGGCTTAAAACAGTAAAAAGCGCCGCGGAAAAAACTGCGCCAAGAAGAAGGAAAAAACCTTTTGCGGAAATATTTCCGAATCCGCCGGCAGTTGTAAGATAAACTCCAAAAACGGAAAAAACGGTGAAAAATCCCTGTAAAACAGTGCATTTTTCATGCAAAAAAAGAATTCCGAAGATAAGCCCGACAACGGGTACCATTCCGATCATAACTCCGGAAAAAGCCGCGGAGGTGGAATCTATCCCGTAAGTTTCGAAGATGAAATAGCAAACCGGCTGGATGAACCCAAGAAGCAAAAGAGCGCCGACAGGTTTTCCCTTAAGCGAGATTTTTGCTTTTCCAAAAAGAAAAACAATGTTCATCGAAATAAAAGCCGCAATAAACCGAACGGCAAGAAGTCCGAAAGGACTTGTAAATTCGAGGGCGGTTTTTGAAAAAAGAAAACTGAAACCGAAAATACTGTATCCCAAAAGAGCGGCAAGGGTTGCTTTTGAATTTTTTGACAAAACAGAAAACCTCTTTTCAATAAAAAAAACGCCGTGAAAAATCACGGCGGTTGGTGCGGATAACAGGACTTGAACCTGCACGTGAAAACACCAGATCCTAAGTTGACGGTCTGAGTTGCTGACGCAACTCATGGGCCAATCCCGCATCAGTCCGCGATAAAACCAGTGATTTAGCCAGATTTTTAGCAGTTAATATTATAGATGATGCTTATGCATCGAAACAATATTAACACCAACAGAAACATAAAACAAGATAATAAACAAAAAAGAATCAACATTATACCAAAAATGGGACAGCTTCCAATCAACTTTATAACAACTTTCGCGCAGCTTTTAAGCAGGTTTTATACAACTTTTAATCAGCTTTGAATCAAAAATGAAGCAGAAAACCCGCTCTTTTGAATAAGAAAAGAAACACGATTTTAATATCCAAAAGAGGAAGAAAGCAGTGAAAAGCAAAGGGCAAACTGAACACTCCGCAAACGCGAAAACGGAAAGTTAAAACAGTGATTTTGAGCGGGATTTGAGGTGTTAGCGAGGCTCGCTCAAAGTCACACTTCTTTGATTTTATTAAAAAAATATGTTATAATTTTTATAGAAAATAAAGGAAAAAAGCCTTTATTTAAGCCGTTTTTTAATAATTTTAATATAAGGAGAAAATAACATGACTGAATTAAATTCCACCTTTGTATCCGTCCCAAATTAGAGAATTGTAACCGTAAAAAGAGAGTCCGCCAAAAGCGATTTTCTCGGAATAAAGAACGAGAACTGGCAAGCCGCGGCTCGTAATCTTTCGCCACATTCAATGATGCTCTATTTCTACTTTGCCGCAAATGCGGACAACTACACTTTTGCGCTATCACCAGCCGCTGTTAACAAAGCAATAGGAATGGCAAACTCCACTTACCGAGACCAGTTCAAGAATCTTGAAAACAAGGGTTATCTCGTTCGCGTTTCCGGAAATCAATATGTGTTTTACGAGAAACCGCATATTGAAGAGAAGACGACAGACGTGAATGCCAATCAAAAATACACGGATGCCGTAAATGAAACGCCGGATGTCGTAAAAATTGTTTACCCAGAGGCTATAGAAATAAATAATAAATCAATAAATAATTTAATAAATAAAGGCGAGTTTCCAAAGTCAAATCAAATTAAAGAATCCGTAAATCCGTTCAATTTCTAATAGAACGAAGTGTTTGAAAAGAGAGGAGACAAGCTCCTCTCTTTTCCATTGGGAACGACGTAAACGTCGTTCCTCCAACAGTAAGAAGAAAAAGGAGAATCAGAATGATAGAAAAAGAAATTTTCAAAAATGTTCCTGAGTATTACCACTGGATGTATCTTGACGGATACACACCTGAATAGATCAGATACGCTTTTAAAAAAACGGTGCTCAAAAATTCAGAGAAAGATGACGATGAGGAAGTTAATATCCGAATCGTGAGCACGGTGGAAAAGAAATGAGCACGCAGAGTTATCGGGAAAACAAGGATAAGAAGAAAAAGAAAGACCGTAAATCCGCATTTGAGCATTATATTGAAGCAGTCATCCGAGAAACGATCCGCAAAACCATAGACGAATCGCTTAAAGAACTTTTCAAGGGATTCAAATAAAAGAGGACAGCCAGTTGGCTGTCCTTCTTTTTTTATTCTGTCGCTTTTGGATGTGTTATTCCGTAATCGCGAATCCGAAACGCTTTACTTCTTTTTCTCACCCGCGCCTTTTCTTTTTAGGGGTAAAGAAAAATATTTTTCCCGAAATACACCCCTATCTGCTTATTAAAAATAGATATAAATTTAAAAAATATTAAGTTGTTTATTTGTTCCATATTTGTCGATTTAACATGAATTTTATAATTGTTACAAGAAAGAAAATATTTCCAACGTATGCAATTAGCCCTGCAGATGAGACAATCTTGTAAATATCGATATCCCAAACAAATTTAACAACATAGTTAAAATCTTTTCCATTCATAAACATAATTATGCTACTTAATACCAAAGTAAATATAGCAAAAGCAGTTGCATATTCGAAATATTTTACAAGTACACCTAATTGTGTTTTATCGCCACTTTTAGAAACAGTAGTTGACATTTTTTTTGCGAGTTCTGTATTAATAAGTCCTATAATAGCAGCTATATAAACGGCAAGTACAATAGATGACATTGTTAATCCGCTCTCTGCTAAAACTGCAAAATCCAAATCGAAATAGTAACTTACAAATGCAGTTAAAATCGCAACTATTATTATTGCAATTTTATCTTTTTTCTCCATTTTCTATTCTCCAAGTTTACTAATTAAGCTGTTTTTTACTTTTTCTTCATCGTATCTATCATCAGATTCTTTCTTTAATTGAAATTCAATTGCTGATAGTACAGTAGAAAAATTAAACGAGTTCTCAAATCCGTCGTCATCCATTCCAATTAATACAATTTCATCAAAAATTCCAGACTCATATTGCCTTTTCCAACGATTTAATAATTCTCGTACTATTTTAGTAGCATTTTTTCCATAATCGAAGGTTATTTTGCTTTTTTCAGGAAGATCTAAGCCATAAATATTTGCCTGCTTTTGAAAAATGCTATTTTCTCCGGCGGTTGAATACAAATTTTTGGTTTGTGTAAAAGATGCTGATTTGATAGTTTTACATATATTTGCAAATTCATCCACAGATTTATAAATGTTTTTTATGTAAACTTCCTTCTGAAGAAAATGCTTTATATAATCAGATAACCAGTTGCGTTTTGAATAATCAGATAAATATAAAACCTCTTTTTCGATATCATAGCAAATAAAAAGCTGGTGCCTCAATTCAACATATTTCTGAGGCCTTGGATTTTCTTTTTCAGTTTCATCTTCAATGTCAAAAACTTTTGCATTGTAAAGATCTCTATTTTCAAATTGTACGTACATCCAAAAATACTTGTCCTCAATCAGCTCCATCTTTGTTGCATAGATATATTTTCTTTTAATGTAATATATGTTTGTCTTTTTAATGAGTTCTTTAAAAGTCGTCAACGTCGGAAAATCATCGTCAACATATAATACAGCGGAAGTGAACTTCAAAATCACGCCTTCTTTCTAAATTATTCGCCTTTATCAGCAATATATTCTACCAAATCTCCAGGCTGACATTCCAAAAGGCGGCAAAGAGTTTCAAGGGTTGCCCAGGAAACCATCTGCCCTTCTCTTATCTTCTGGAGCATGGCTTCACCCATGATTTTGTCTTTTCTGATTTTTCCTGTGTTGTAGCCTTTTTCTTTAAGGGCGTCCAGCACATCAATCTTATAAACTATAGGCATTTTATAAAAACCTCCTTTTCCACTATCTCGATTATAGCACAACACTACACTCAAATCAAGTGTCAAATATACACAAGAAACAAGTGTAAACTTTGTGTATTATGCGAATTGAAATACACTTATAATAAGTGTATAATAATACTCGTAAGGAAGAAACAAACCAAAAGAAAAGGAGATAACTAAAATGTCTAAAAACGAAATGCTCGCAAAACTTGAACTTCTTAACGAATGGGAGAAAATTATTGAAGAAGCAAAAGCAGAAGCCGAACTCATCAAAGACGAAATCAAAGCAGAGATGGACGAAAGAGAGCTTGACGAAATGGTAGTTGGTTCCTACGTCGTAAGATATAAGACCATCAGCAACAGCAGATTCGACAGCACTGCATTTAAAAAATATAACATCGACCTCTACAAAGCTTTCCTCAAACAGGTAGCAAGCAAAAGGTTCTCTGTCTCTTATTGAGGCAGAGAACCGAAACTTATAACTTACGGCACCGAAACCCGCTCCGCATGATGAAGCCAAAAAATCGGTGCCAGAAGATAGTGTCAAAAGTGAGGAGAAAAAAGCATGATTTATGGCTATGCACGCGTCTCGACTGCCACGCAGGGAAGAGACGGAAACAGCCTTGAAGAACAGACCGCAGCCCTTGAAAAATACGGATGCCAGGAAATTATCACCGAAGCTTTCAGCGGCAAAACAATGGAGCGTCCAAAGTTTCAGAGCTTACTGGAAAAGCTCGCGGAAGGGGACACACTGGTGGTATGTAAGCTCGATCGATTCGCCCGCACAGCGATTGAAGGTGTGCAAACGGTACGCGAACTGTTTGAAAAGGGAATCAAAGTCCACATTCTGAACATGGGCTTGGTTGAGAATACGCTGACTGGAAATCTTATTCTGACAGTCATGCTTGCGTTTGCGGAGTACGAGAGAGGGATGATAGTTGAACGCACCCAGACCGGCAAAATGGTTGCAAGGCAAAACCCAAACTTCAAAGACGGACGCCCGAAGAAATACACGCCGATACAAATTGAACACGCTCTTTCGCTTCTCTCTTCTGGAAAGAGCTACAAAGAAGTTGAAGAGATTACGGGCATTTCTAAAAGCACGATGATTAGGGAGAAATGGAAAATGAAAAAGACCGCATAAAGCGGTCTTTTTCATTTTTGGGGGTATTTGTGGATTAGAAAAGGGGTTATTGTCCTTTTAATTACTGAATGGTCCAACCACCGTCAACGATGATTTCGGTACCGGTTACGAATTCGTTTTCAATTGCATAGATGATTGCGTGAGCAAGTTCTTCGGGAGTGCCAAGGCGTCCTGCGGGTGCACCGGATTCCATCCA